>JAGAKC010000095.1 GCA_017848155.1 Oscillospiraceae bacterium
CGTGAAAACGACAGGCGATTTTACCCACCCTGCTGACATGCGGGTTTTATATGCACACCCACGGCAAGACGGTTATTAAAAATAAGGGGTCATCCCCATAAAAAGAGGAGAGAGTCTTATGACTCTCTCCTTATTTTGTCTAAAAACTATGTTTTTGCCTGCGAAGCAGGCATTTTTAATAAATTTTTCCGACGACATGTGCGTCGGAAAAATAACTTCTATCCGCACAACTGTGCGAATTGGCGGCATCGCCGCCAATGAGTGCGGGCAGGGCGGATGCTTCGGCGGAAAAGTCCCAACGGGACTTTTTCGACGGTCTCAGGAGAGAGTCTTATGACTCTCTCCTTATTTTTTATTCTGGGATGTCAGGATACGGCTGACAGGGTGAGCTTCCTATTGCAGGTGTGAATTCCAGCTTCCATTCGCCGTTATCACGCTCACAGCGGCAATTGAAGTACTGCCTGTCGCCATCGCCGTTATAGCTGTCAGTTGCTCCCCGAACGTAGTCGAGCCAGTCCTGTGCAACGAATTGCAGAGTGATTGTGAATCCGTCCTCGTCATGATCTATCAGGAAGATATTTGCCCAGTCAGCTATGCTGTGATCTGCACCAATATATGGCGCACGTACCCATTTGCGGCCGCTTTCGTCAGTGAAGCTGAACGGGTCAGCAGGCCCCTCGGTGTACATTATATCAAGTGACAGGAATGTGTCCAGCCATTCGTAGCTGTGATCCCGTATCAGCTTTTCAATACCCATCCGTGATAAGGGCAGCGATTCTCCGATATCTGTATCAGTTGCCGTTGATGTTCTTCTGTAGCCACGGATGCTGTCGCCGTATTCGGTGTCATCTGTGGGAGAAATGTCGTATTCGTACATCTGGTCGGGGTTTGACCTTGGTATGAACCAAAGCTTCCATACGGAGCTTTCTCCTGTGGCATGATCCGCCATCTGATGAGTGCGCATGTACCAGCCCTTGTCGTTTTCCGCAAAGCCGACAGGACTGCTGTAGGGATACTCCCACATAAAGTCCGTCTGATATGAGAGCCAGAATGAGCGTTCGCCCTCCCAGTATCCCATAAATGCGTTCTCAAAAATGTCGAGATCCATTGAAAGCTCAAAGGATTCTAACTCTATGACCTTTTCATTTTCCTGCATGTAGCTTTTAACGGCGGAAACGATGCGTGGTGCAAGCTCCCCGACCTTGTACAGACCGTAGTACTCCGCAGGATTTTTTGGTGTAGTCGTCGGGTATGACAGGGCAGGAGCGCTCATATAGCTTTCAAGACCCGTCACAAGCTCCCCGTGACGAGTTCCCCTTGCCGCAGCGTATTCCGTACCGTTGATGGTGTAGCAGTCAAACAGCAGACCGTATTCCGTAAACACTTCATAAGGCTGACCGTAGCTTTCAGGGCAGAGCAGCAGCGTCAGTATCACATCCCCCTCAGTGTAAGGTGGAAGTCCGTAGTACTGCTGTGTTATGCCGCTTCTCATGGTAAAGGTCATCTCTCCGAGGGCATATCCCGGTGAAAGATAGTCCTGCTGCACCATTCCTGTATAGAGCATGTATTCCTCGCCGAGGTCGCTTGTTTTAGCTTCGTAGCCTGTTATCTCTATCTTTGCAAGGTGCTTTATCCTGTTTACTCTGCCTGCATCGCTGAATTTTTCATCGAGGGTGCGCATGTCGGATCGACCTGTTATCACATTTATGTCATCGTTGTAGATGCCGCTGTGTTCATAGACGGGCAGCTCAACGCAGCTTTCGATGCTTTCAGCAGTTTCGTCGGTATCTTCCTTTACAGAGGATGTAGCAGCGCCCGAGCTGCCGTCATCAGACACAGGCAGCTTTCTGCCATCGAGCAGGAGCTTTCCGCCTATAACGCACAGTGCAATAACAGCCGCAGCGGAAGCGATGATGAATATCGGCTTCACTCTGCCTGTATCGGAGCTTTTGGTTTTGTAGCTCACAGCTGTTTCGTGATCAGGCTCGGAGCTTACTTTTTTCTCATCGTATAATGCAAGGAGCTTCGCTTCCATGTCGCTTA
>JAGAKC010000096.1 GCA_017848155.1 Oscillospiraceae bacterium
ACTCCCTTGCACGCACTCTCGATCATGACGGCGGCTCTACGCTTATCGCACAGGGCACAAAGCTGAACATTTCTTCCATCGGTCCGTCCACTATCTACGGCGAGGTGGTAAATATCCGCACACGGCTGTCCAAGGCTAATGTCCCCGATGACGGCAAGCGCTATCTGCTGGTATCTCCCGATACATATGCGTCACTGCTTAAGTGTCCCGAGTTCGTCAAGGCTTCCGCCCTCGGTGACAGCACCGTGCAGACAGGTCTTGTGGGCAAGATAGCAGGTCTTAATGTCTACGAATGGAACGACAGCACAGCAAACCTCGCTATGATAGCAGGACATCCCAGATACGCTACCCGTGTCAATGCATGGAAGGTGCCTGTTGCGGTGAACGATCTCGCTGACGGCAAGCACATCGGCGCATCCGCTGTTCAGGGTCGTACGGTATACTGTCACGAGGTGCTCCGCAGGAACGCTGTCTATGCGGTATTTGCGGCAGGCTCGCTCACTGCGGCGATGGCTTCCTTTACAGGCAAGGACAACGCAGCAGGAAAGGCAAAAGTTACGGTATCCGAAGCAGCTACCGCTGCCTTTGTATACCGTGTGAACCCCGTGAAGCGTGCGGCGCTTGATGAGAGCTTCGCCGAGCTTATCGCAGAGAAGTCCTTTGAGAGCGGCGTGACAGAGATCACAGCTAAGCGTGGCGACATCGTGGAGATCATCGACCTCAACGCTGACGGTAAGTGCGTGAGGGTCGGCTACGTCACGGTAGCTTAAGGCTATGACCGTTGCAGAGTTCTACCGCTCCGAATGGGGCGGTATCTTTGAGGGCACAGACGAGGAGCTTGCAGTGCTCCTGCGCCGTGCAGAAAGCATCATCGACGAGGCGATAATGATCTCGGGAGTGACGGTCGCCGCCGCTCCCGATGTCTACCGTGACAGGCTGCTTATGGCGGTCTGCGCACAGGCTGACTATATCGAGGCGCACGGCGGTGTGTATGCGCTGTCCGATGACAGTTCGGGCGGCTCGGTAACGCTTGGCAGGTTCAGCTATTCCGCAGGCTCGGGCATGTCTACGGCTGTGGGTGCTGCTGCCTGTGTTCTCTGTCCGCATGCACAGACGATACTCCGCCCCACAGGACTGCTTTTCAGAGGAGTTGAGATACAGACATGAAGCCTATCCCGAGAAGCCTGCTGATACATTCGGCCGTGCTTTATGAGGTCACAGAGAATGCATGGCAGAGCGAAACCCGCACGGAGCTTGCACAGCTCCGTCATGTGCGCATAGAGCCGTCCTCTCGCCTTACCGTCAGCAAGGATGACCGCTCTGTCGAGATATCAGCAACGCTGTTTTACGACTGCCGTGGCAGCAGACCAAAAGCTGTTGAGTTCAGAGAGGGTCAGCGCCTTAGCTTCGGCGGACAGCTGTACCGTGTGGAGAGCATCGAGCTGATATATGACAACAGGCGGCTGCATCATCTGGAAATAGGATTGTGCAAATAAGGAGCAATATTGCCTTACAGCAGGAACGGGGTGAAAAGATATGTCAGTAAGCATCAATATAAACTCGGCGCAGACCGCTATGCGGATACGTGGCGCAAGTCAGAGAGCGGTCGCAATAACAGCACAGCAGGTGCTTGCCGATTGCAACAACTATGTCCCGAACGATCAGGGCATGCTCATCGCAAGCTCCGAAGCGAACAGCGTGCTTCAGGAGGGCACGCTCGTATGGTCTGCTCCGTATGCACGGTTCCTGTATCACGGTGTTGTTATGATAGACCCGAAAACAGGCTCGCCGTATGCCCGTAAGGGGCAGACAAAGGTCGTGCTTAAGCCTGAAAGGCCTCTTGATTTCGACAAGAGCAGCAATCCCAACGCAGGCTCGCACTGGTGTGAGCGTGCACGTGCCGACCACGGTGACGATTGGAAAAGGATATTTCAGGCGGCACTGAAAGGAGAGCTGAAAAATGGCGGTACAGGCTGATATCATCGAAGCTCTGCGCAGGTTCGCAGAGGATGCCGCAGGCGAGGCGGTAAAGACAGGGCAGCTCGGACAGGACGGCGGTATTGCCATGCAGCCTGTTACAGGCTACGGGGATTTTACGTCGCTGAACAGGCTCAATCACCGTCGAATCCTGACCGTGAGCTTTCTCGCCAAAAGCAAGGACCAGATGCATGCGTACTCGGTGTTGTGTGACATCGGGAATGCATTGCAGACCACAACATCTTTTGCCGTCGGGAATATCCTCTCGGCGGACATCAGATCGGACAGCGCCCTCGTCGGCAAGGACGGCGACTTCTGGATATATTCCATGACGGCGGCTGTCAGGATCATCATTTAAAGGAGGAATAGCATGTCCCAGATCTTACCTAAGGTTGCAGGAGTGGAGCTTAACAGCGCCATCTCCGTTGAGATCAACACAACACCCACAGAGGATGCCCCTACCTATGCGAGCCTTTGCAACGCTTTCAAGAGCGCTGCCATCGCCATGAATGAGGTCGTATACAATGCCACATACCTCAATGACGGCGGCTACGGCTCGTCCCATGTTGTAGGCTTCGCACCCACAGTCACCATGCAGGGCGACTTTATGGCCGCTGACCCTGCCTGTGCGTACCTCGACAAGGCGCAGTGGGAGGTCGGCGCCGGCCGTGTCACCGATATCAAGATGACCCGTAACGGGCAGACCGTTACCTGTCCCGTTACGCTCACCTCTATCGCCATTGCAGGCGGCGAGAGCACAGCGCCGAACTCCGTTTCGGTAACTATCGCCTTCAACGGCAAGCCGACGGTGACGGCGGCGGACAGCGGCGATGCAACACCCTGATAAACAGCTGAAAAAGGGCGGTGTCATGCCGCCCTGTACATTTAGGAGGAACAGGATATGGCATACAGGATAAGGCGCTCCCTTAAGATAACCGAAACGCTGGAGCTTTGCGGCGATGACGGCGAGGTGGAAAAGACCCTGCCCGTCACAGTCGACATCGACGCCATCGCAGGTGAGCTGCGCTCTCATCTCGTGGCACTGACCGACGCAGAGAGGGAGATGCGTGCAGCTTCCGCAGCAGGCGATGCTTCACAGACATATCAGCAGTTCGGAAAGGCTGTGACGGAGGTGTTCGAGCTGTGCTTCGGCAAGGCTGTCACCGAGGAGATCATCGGCTTTTTCGAGGGCGCTTTTGTGGAAGCCTCGCTTGCGCTGGTACCGTTCATCTATGACGTGATACTCCCTGCCGCAAACAAGGTCATAGCGCAGCGCAGGGCGGCTCTCAAGAGCCTGTACAAGCGCAGATGAGGCTGTACGAGAAGCACCCCGACCGCATCACCGTATACGGTACGGAGTACAGGCTGACCCTGTATTTCGACCGTGTCATCAGGTACATAGACCTGCTGTCAGAGGCTCCCGAGGATGCGGCGGAGGTAGGGTATTCATGGCTCGTGAGCAGTCCGAAGAATGCGCCACACGCTGTAAAGGCGCTGGTGCTCGACAGGATAATGTCCGACATCATATACCCACAGAAGCGACAGCTGAAACGCAGGAAAAAGAACGTCCGTGCGGTGGACTTCACCATTGATGCGGCGGAGATATATGCTTCGTTCATGAGGGATTACCGCATCGACCTCATAAAGGAACAGGGCAGGCTGCACTGGTGCAGCTTTCTCGCACTGTTTCAGGGTCTGTCCGAGGATACTCCCATCAGGCAGATCATGCGCATACGCACCGAGCAGATCCCGCCGCTCACCAGGTCAAACGGTGATCATATCCAGCGGCTGAACGAGCTTAAGGCGCTGTATGCGCTTCCCGAAACGCCGACGGAGCAGGAACAGGCTGACGGGTGGAGCGATCTTTTCGATATGATGGTCGCTCGGGCAGGGGGTTGACATTCGGCTCGTGATGTGGTAAGATAAGAAAAAACATCTTTGGGAGGTCGACACTATGGAGATCATAATTATTCTTGCTGTGGTCATCGTGCTTGCTGCCGTTGTTGTTCTTATTCCCGTATCAAAAAGATCCAAGGACATCATTCGGCATGAGCCTACCGAAAAGGAGCTGCTTCGTCAGATCGAAAGGAACACTCGTATTACTGCCATCATCATGATAATAGCTGCTGCATGTGCGCTTATTTCCGTCGTAATTACGGTGTTCAACGCTCTCGGCATGAGATGACCTTGTCCCCTGCAAAGGCAGGTTTTTTATATTAAAGCACTCTGAAAGGTGGTCGGCGCCTGCGAGGGTGCTTTTTTTATGCCCGAAAACTGGAAGGAGTGATAGCTATTACAGACGGAGATGTTGTATACAAGGTCCGTGCGGACAACAGCGGGCTTGAAAAGGATATAAAATCGGCTGAAAATATGCTGATATCCGCCGCCGATACTGTGGAGAGTGCTATCATAGGCTCGGCAAAGGCTCTCGGAACGGGTGCGCTCGCCATTGCCGCAGGAACTGCTGCGATAGGAACAGCGGCGGTCGGCACATCTGATACGTTAGACAAGGCAGTTTCTAAGATAATCTCTGCGACAGGAGCGAGTGCGGACAGTGCCGAAAAGCTTGATAAAGTCGTTAAGGAGATATACTCCGATAATTTCGGTGAGGACTTCGACGATATCGCAAACAGCATATCAAAGATAACACAGAACCTCGGCGAGATGGACGAGGTATCTCTTGTAAACATCACAGAAAGCGCTTATGCTTTGCAGGATGTCTTTGAATACGGAGTGGACGAAAGCTCCCGTGCGGCTAAGGCCATGGCGGAGAATTTCGGCATCTCCGCAGAAAGGGCATACGACTACATCGCCCGTGGTGCGCAGAACGGTCTGGACTACTCGGGCGAGCTGCTTGACAGCATCAGCGAATACTCGGTGCAGTTTGCAAAGATGGGTCTTGACGCCGACGATATGTTCAACATATTCCAGCAGGGCGCAGAGAGCGGCGCATGGAATCTGGACAAGATAGGCGATGCGGTCAAGGAGATGTCCATTCGTGTTATCGACGGCTCGGACAGCACGATTGCAGGCTTTGAAAAGATAGGTCTTAATGCGGACGAGATGGCGGCAAGGTTCAGTATGGGCGGCTCGGTGGCACGTGCAGCCTTTACCGAAACGCTGAAAGCGCTGTCCGATATGGAGGACCCTCTCGAACGTGACGCAGCAGGTGTTGCGCTGCTCGGTACCATGTGGGAGGACCTCGGCCCAGAAGCCGTATCGGCGCTTGCAGACATCTCTGACGAGGCATACGAATGCGCAGGAGCTGTGGACGGCATCATGGACGTGAGCTACAGCTCGCTGTCGGATGCGCTGGACGGTCTTAAAAGACAGGCGAAGATGCTTACGCAGCCGCTTGGCGAGAGCCTTATCCCACTTGTGGAGGGCGTGATAGACAAGCTCAGCGCAATAGCTGACGAGGTCATTCCGCAGATGGTAACAGCCGCAGAGCCGCTGGTCGGAGCGCTGCTCAGGATGTCTGAACCGATATCGGAGCTTATTTCGGAGCTGCTTCCG
>JAGAKC010000097.1 GCA_017848155.1 Oscillospiraceae bacterium
AAAAAAAGAAAGGTTGATAGATTTGGAGCAGAGATTCAATCATCTTATAGATACGGAGGACTATTCCACACATCAGTGGAACTCCATGATAAGGCTGGCGCAGGACATCATGCGCAGACCTGCCGCATACGCAGAAAAGTGCAAGGGCAAGATCATGGCTACCCTTTTCTACGAGCCGTCAACAAGAACTCAGATGAGCTTTCAGACTGCAATGATACGTCTTGGCGGAAGCATTATCGGCTTCGACAATCCCGGTAACTCCTCCGTTGCAAAGGGCGAGAACCTGAAGGACACGATCAAGATCGTCAGCAACTACGCAGATATACTTGTAATGCGCCACACTCAGGAAGGCTCAGCAAAGGCGGCGGCGCTGAATGCCGAATGTCCTGTGATCAACGCAGGTGACGGCGGACATCTCCACCCTACACAAACGCTTACAGACCTGCTCACACTTCAGACCGAGCTTGGTCGTCTGGACGGCCTTACCGTGGGACTCTGCGGCGACCTGAAATACGGACGCACTGTTCACTCTCTTGTAAAGGCGCTCTCATGCTATCCCAACAACAAATTCATCCTCATCTCCACCCCGAACCTTGCTCTCCCATCCTACATCAAGGACGTTCTGGTGGCAAGAGGCTGCGAGTTCCGTGAGGTAAACACCATCGACGAGGCTATTCCTGAGATAGACATGCTCTACATGACAAGAATACAGCGTGAGCGCTTCGACAGTGCCGAGGAATACGAGAAACAGAAGGATGTTTACAGACTTACAAAGGAAAAGATGTCGCTTGCACGTCCTGACATGATAGTCATGCATCCCCTCCCCCGTGTGAACGAGATAGACGTGGAAGTTGACGACGACCCTCGTGCAGCCTACTTCAAGCAGGCAAACTACGGAATGTACGTGCGCATGGCGCTGATACTCACCACTCTCAACAACGAGCTTAAGCCTAATCCCCTGCTTTCAGGCACTATCCACCGTGATATCTGCTGCGGAAATCCAAAATGCGTGACGCAGACTGAAAGGTATCTTCCTATGAGCTTCCGCAAATACGGAGATATCCTGATCTGCGAATACTGCGACGATAGACAGCTTATGAGATAAAAATCATACCGCCGTACCAATGTACGGCGGTCTTTCATTTTCCTTTACCCGAAACATAATCTGTCAGAGGGTCATAGCAAACATGGTCCTCCCTGTTGAACGGCACAGTATTCGGATATTCGAGAACACAATGATCATCCGCTGTGCGCTCTGTCATCTGAAAACCGTTATTCCGGAATAGCGACAGTGCAAAATAATTACGTGCATGCACCACCGCCCTTATCGGAAGCTCAGTTTCACTTATGCATCTCTCAAGCGCTCTGGTGCCTGCTCCCATTCCACGGTAGCTGTCAGATATCCACAGATCCTCAATGATCATCACACCATCCTGCTCCCTGAAACAGAAGTGACCTATCTTTCGTCCGAGAAGCTTGATAACAGTGTACTGATGGATACTCGCCTTGATCCTGTGATAGGCGGAAAGTATCCTGCGTTCAGCTTCATCTGCTGTCAGCTTCTTCTCAAAAAAGGTGATGACAGCCTTCGTACTGTTCACAACGCTATCTATGTCATCCTCAGATGCACGCAGGAATTTGAACTCCATCTGTACCTCCTGATTATAAGAAACGGCTGTATTTAACATACAGCCGTTCTGATCTGTTAACCGAGTACGCTCAGCAGCACACCTGCCGCAACCGCAGAGCCGATAACGCCTGCAACGTTGGGACCCATAGCGTGCATCAGCAGGAAGTTGGAGGGGTTAGTTTCCTGACCAACCTTCTGGGAAACACGGGCTGCCATAGGAACAGCAGATACACCTGCCGAACCGATAAGCGGATTGATCTTTCCGCCGGAGATAAGGTACATGAGCTTGCCGAGAAGCACGCCGCATGCTGTACCCATACAGAAGGCAATAAGACCAAGCGCAATGATAAACAGTGTCTTTACACTGAGGAAGTTGCCTGCAACTGCTGTAGCACCAACAGTTGTTCCGAGGAATATCGTGACAATGTTCATCAGCTCGTTCTGGGCTGTCTTTACAAGTCTGTCGCAGACTCCGCTCTCCTTCATAAGGTTACCAAGCATGAGCATACCTACAAGAGATGCAGCGTCGGGAACGATAAGAGCAACTATGACCGTAACAGCGATCGGGAATACGACCTTCTCGATCTTGGACACCTGACGGAGCTGACCCATCTTTACGGAGCGCTCCTTTTCTGTAGTGAGCAGCTTCATGATAGGCGGCTGGATAACAGGAACCAGAGCCATGTAGGAATAAGCAGCTACCGCAATGGAGCCAAGCAGCTGGGGTGCGAGCTTCGATGTAAGGAAGATCGCCGTAGGACCGTCAGCACCACCGATGATAGCGATGGAACCAGCTTCCTTCAGCGAGAAGTCAGCGATACCTGTGAGGTTAAGCAGACATGCACCAAGGAATGTGATAAAGATACCGCCCTGTGCAGCTGCGCCGAGCAGGAAGCTCTTGGGATTTGCGATCAGCGGACCGAAGTCGGTCATAGAGCCGATTCCAAGGAATATCAGCGGAGGATATATCTGCAGCTTAACACCAAGGTACAGCATGTCGAGCAGACCGCCGTCATGCAGCACTCTGCCGTAATCAAGGCTCGTTTCCTTGACATAGTTTACTATGACGCCACCCTGCTGTTCGATATACTCGGGAGCAAAGTAGGGGTTTGTTGCAGGATCCCAGAGCTCAGGATGATATAATCCTGTCATAGGAAGGTTCGTAAGCAGCATACCAAAAGCGATAGGGAGCATAAGGAGCGGTTCATACTGCTTCACGATAGCAAGGTAAAAGAGGACGAATGACAGCAGAATCATTATAATATTCTGGACATTCAGTCCCATGAATCCCGAACTCTGAGCGAGTCCGTCAATGGTACTAATGAATATTTCCATATATCTTTATATCCTTTCTGTCATTCTATCAGAACGGGCGTGTATTGTCGCCGATTCCTGCAAGGCTCCATGCGGAACGTGTCCTGCTGTCCCTGCGCTTGATGCTTCTTATCTCATAAGCCTTGCCGTCCTGCTCGGAATAGGCAGCTATAGCAGCACTGATAACAGCAATTATCTCATCGTCATCAGCATCAGCTTCATCATCTGCTATCTCCTCAACTACGGCAGCAGCAACAGCCGCCTTTGCAGCCTCTTCTGCCGCTGCAGCTTTAGCAGCCTCTGCCTTTGCAGCCTTCTTCTTGTCAATGGTCTTAAATACAAGTCCCATTGCCCAGAAAAAAAAGATAAGTATGCCCAGGATCAGGAATACTACCAGCAAGCCCGTTATAGTAATTATACCAACAGAGCTCCAGTAATCAGGGTCGTTCAGCTGCTGCTGTGCTACGGACATTTCTGCTGTAGCAGTATATGCCTGCAGCTTGTCGATAACACTTTGTGGCTGAGCCGAAGCTGCTTCCGACAGAATGGAAAGTGCTAAGTTCATGTCATTTCTCCTTTTTTTCGGAACACCGTTCCAAATAATCAAATCAAGTTTAATTATACACTATTTTCACTTAAATTTCAACAGGTTTTTGAGATTTTTTTGACAAAGATTTGCATATGTTTATCAGCATTTTGTACAAAAAGACAAGCACGTAATTTTTTCTCAATAAAAACCGCCGTCTACTCCCAGCACCTGACCCGTGATAAAACGATTTTCGACAAGAGCACGGACAGCCTTTGCGACCTCCTCTGCCCTGCCAAGGCGCATAAGCGGAGTCTGTTCGCATAACTCTGCAAGGTCCTCCTGTGACAGATGTGCGGAATTCATCGGACTGTCTATCACCCCGGGAGCTATGCAGTTTACCGTTATCCCCGAAGCGCCAAGCTCCTTTGCAAGTGCTTTTGTAAATCCTATGACTCCTGCCTTTGAAGCGGAATATGCTACCTCACAGGAAGCGCCGTGAACTCCCCATACAGATGAGATATTCACTATCGCACCGCTTTTACGGGATATCATCGAGCTTGCCACAGCCTGCGTCATATTGAAGCAGCCTGTAAGATTAATTCCTATCATGCGCTGCCAGTCATCGCAGGTCGTGTCGGTAAACAGCTTTATCTGTGAAATACCTGCATTATTCACAAGGACGTCAACGTGTCCGTATTCACGGAGTATCTCTGCCGCCGCACGGTCAACGCTTTTCCTGTCGGAAACGTCAGCCTGTACCGCTTTGCAGTGAAGCTCGCTGCTGATGCGCAGTGCATCGTCCTCTCGTGAGTTGTAGGTGATTATCACGTCATCGGTCGCTGCATACTCCTTAGCTATAGCATATCCTATAGCGCCCGTGCCGCCTGTTACAACAACTACGCTCATTGTGCGGTTACCTTTATCTCATCGTTCTGTGTGGTGATAGCTATCTTTGTCAGCATCTTATCGGCGTTGTCTATGATAGTATCGGCAATAACATCCTCGATCTCGCTTCTGATAACACGACGGATATCTCTTCCGCCGAACTTGCCGCCGTGCGATCTCTCGGCAATTACCTTGTACACATCATCACTTATCTCAAGCCCGATATTCTTCTCCTTCAGAGGAGCACGAAGCTCGGAAAGCATCAGCTCTGATATCTTTGCGTAATCCTCGACTGACAAGGGTGTGAACACAACTATCTCATCTATTCTTGCAAGGAATTCGGGGCGCAGGAAGTCCTTAAGGCCCTTCATAGCACGCTCCTTGCTGATATCGCCCTCAGACTTCGAGAAGCCTATACCGCCCGAATTATGTCCCGAGCCTGCATTTGAAGTCATGCAGATAACGGTATTCTCAAAGCTTACCGACCTGCCGTGTGCATCGTTTATCTTGCCCTCGTCCAGTATCTGGAGCAGGATATTCATAACATCGGGGTGAGCTTTTTCTATCTCGTCGAAAAGTATCACGGAATAAGGCTTTCTGCGTACCTTTTCGGTGAGCTGACCTGCTTCGTCATAGCCGACGTAGCCGGGAGGCGAGCCGATTATCTTCGACACACTGTGCTTTTCCATATACTCCGACATGTCAAGCCTTATAAGCGGCTCAACGGTATCGAACATCTCTTTTGCAAGCACCTTTACAAGCTCCGTCTTTCCGACGCCTGTAGGTCCGACGAATATGAAGGACGCAGGTCTGCGGCGCTCTGACAGCTGGACCCTTGTACGCTTTATCGCACGTGCAACAAGCTCGCACGCCTCATCCTGTCCGATGACCTTTTCCTTAAGCGCCTCCTCCAGCTTTGCGATACGCTTGTATTCAGTTTCCTTTATCTTGTTTGCAGGAATGCCCGTCCACATCTCAATGACCTTGGACAGGTCATCCATCGTCACGTTTACATTTTCTGCCTTATCCTTTATCTCATTGATACGAGCCTCATTTTTGGCGATCTTCGTCTTAAGCTCCGCCATCTTCTCGTAATCTATCTCCGTGCCCTCTCCAAGCTCGGACTCCTCACGGCGCAGCTTCTCCGTTTCCGATTTCAGCTTCTCGTACTCCGTGATATCCTCATTCACAAGGCTTGCGCATGCGCAGGACTCATCAAGCAGGTCTATCGCCTTGTCAGGCAGGAAGCGGTCATTGATATAGCGCTCGGAAAGTACAGCGCACATACGTGTAAGCTCCGAGGATATCTTTACCTTGTGATGCTCCTCATAATACTCCTTGATGCCCTCAAGAAGCTCGATGGTTTCATCTATCGTCGGCTCATTCACCGTTACAGGCTGGAAACGGCGCTCAAGCGCACTGTCCTTTTCGATATGCTTTCTGTACTCATTGAAAGTGGTTGCGCCGATGACCTGAAGCTCACCTCTGGAAAGAGCAGGCTTGAACATATTAGCCGCATTCATCGTGCCTTCAGAATCGCCTGTGCCCACAAGATTATGCACCTCGTCGATGAAAAGCATAACGTTGCCCGCATTCTTGACCTCGTCGATAAGCGACTTTACACGGCTCTCAAACTGTCCACGGAACTGCGTTCCCGCAACAAGTGCCGTAAGGTCGAGCAGATACAGCTCCTTGCCCTGTAATCTGAACGGAACATCGCCGCTCACAAGGCGTAATGCTATTCCCTCGGCGATGGCTGTCTTACCTACACCAGGCTCACCGATAAGGCAGGGATTGTTCTTTGTCCTTCTTGAAAGAATCTGAAGAACACGGTATATCTCCCTGTCCCGTCCGATGATGCGGTCGATCTTGCCCTCCTTTGCACGTCTTGTAAGATTTGTGCAATAGGTCTCAAGGCACTTGCGCTTTTTATCGGTCTTTTCCTTTTTCTTTTTCTCACTCTTGCCGCTCTTGCTGTCGGAATTATCGCTGTCATTCTTCTTGCTTGAAAGAGAGCCGCTGAAGAAATTCTTAAGGAAATCGGGCATCGTGTTTGCTCCGCCGTGCTCGAACAGGCTTTCCTCGCTCTTCTCCTCTATAAGCTCCTCTTCATCCTCTGCTTCGGAATCAGCATCATCGCCACCCTCTGTAAGGTTTCCCAGATTCTTCAGAATGTCAGTATCTACCATTCCGTCCTCTCCGAACACTGCATCATAAGCGCTGTCGAAGTCCTCGGCGGAAATACCCATCTGACCGAGGTAATCATCAAGCTGCGGCATGCCCATTTCTCTTGCGCATTTGAAGCATAATCCTTCATTCTTACGCTCCGAGCCTTGCAGCGAGGATATAAATATCGCAGCAGGACGTTTCTTACATCTTGAACACATAATCATAATATATCACCCTTATCTGTCTGTTTACTTAAGGAAATTCAGTAATTCAAAATCATAAAAGAGTCTGAATACATAGGTAGACTCAATGGCTGCATTGTTGAAGAACATGACATTGCCCCCTGTTAGAGTAGTTATCAGTCTTACAACGATACATGCCATACAAACGGTCACAAGACCCTCTACGATACCTAGCAATCCGCCAAGGAAGGAATTTACTCCGCCTATCAGCGGTATCTTATTGACAAATTTGAGAAGCTTTGCCGCTATACTAAGTCCTATCAGCACCAGTATGAAGATCATCGTAAACGTCACCGTCTGTACAGCGATAGTAACACAAGGCTCCACTATGCCCTCGATAACAGCATCTCTGATAGACACGGAAGCATCCTGCATGATAAGAACGACAGAGCGCAGAGCAGGAATACTGCCGCTTGAAATATCGCCTGCCATCGACCCGAAAAACATCGGCACAGCTTCACCGACGGACTCTGCAAAATCAGAGAAATTCTCATACAGTACCGTTTTCTGCATGCTGACAGCGATGTACTGCGCAACGATCATCCTGTCAAGCCCGTATCGGTCAAGGTCTGTCATGGTAAACTCTGCGGTCTTTGCATTCACTGACGAAAAATCGGTGTCAGACGGAATACCAAAATCAGAAAGATCAAGCTTATTGATGCCTGTTGCACTTAGGTCTACATCAGAAAGATCAAACATAACCTTATTAGTCCCCGTGTAATCCGGAGTAATATCCGCCACAGGTACATCTGAAATGAGTATAGCACTGTAATCTATATCAGCTATACCATCCAGCTTTATTGCACCCATCGCCTCATCCAGCGCAATATTCACCGTTTTCTTTAGGGGTCTTTCCACTGTACCGGTGTATATCGCTCCACTGATAGGTCCGCTGAGAAGCATCGCTGCCGCAAATGCAACGATGACCGAAACAAGGCTTACCACTGCGCTTGCAAAGCCTTTTTTCATACCTGCAAACACCATTCCGATCATTATCGCAACAGCGACGATATCATAGATAATCGCAAATTCTGTTCCCATATATCTCCTTTCAAATGTCAGGTTCAGAAATGAAGTCTTTGAACGACATTATAGCCCAGCAGATATGCATACTCTCCTATTACTATCATATCAGAGTAAACATCATCCAGCTGATAAGTTTTTAATGGCTCCAGCCTGGAATTGAAGCTCTTTATAACGGAACCTGTCAATATATAATAGGTGCCGCCCTGCTCACATATCTTAGTCGTGTCCTCAAGGAAAAGCGTTGCAGACGCATCAAGTCCCTCACCATAGACTGTCAGTACATCCCCGTTGGTAGCAGGATCACGGAATAATACAGTACGAAGCTCGTCACGTTCGGGAAGCTTTGAGATACTTTTTGAAAAATCAGAAGTCACTATGACCTCGCCGCTCTCATCATCCACAAGCGAGCAGCCACCGCCTGTCACAATAAAAACTCCGTCATCACAGAACTCTACAGAATATGAGATATCCGCTCCGATGTATGTCTGCCACAGATGAGATTCCGCATTGTCAAGATCGAATCTTATGAGATACAGCTGCAGATCGCCGTCGTAAGAGCCAAGCGCCGCTACATAGATGCTCTTATCGTCATCGGAAAACTCCACCTGCATTATCTTAAGATTCGGTGAAGCCCAGCGGAATATCTGTTTTCCATCATTATTGAACACATAAAGGTAGTTGCTGTATCTTGCGGATGTTGTAACTACCGCACATCTGTCATCATTACCTATATCTGCAAATACTATGCTGTCATCGAGAGTAATTGTATACAGCTCATCCTTTCTTGAGTAGAAATTGAAAGACTTGCCGTTCTTGTCATACACTACTATCCTCTTGTCGTTTGAAGCAGAATAGGGATTCTGAAATCCATGCTGTATATCGGTGATAAGCGCTCCATCCTCGTTATACGTATATATGTACGTATCAGTAAGAAGATAGAAATTCTCACCGAGGTCATCCAGGGCATAACCTGCACTTCCCGGAAGCTGCACAGGAAAACCGCCCTTTCCCACATCAAGCGCCGCATCCTTCAGCGGAGCGATTATCTTGCCCCAGTTGACAACTATCAGCACTGTGGCAAGTACGATAAGAAGCAGTACCGAAAGTCTGAATATCAGCTTCTGCAAGGCACGCTTTTTACGAAATTTATTTATATTATTGCGTTCCTCCATATAACACCTCTCTGTTAAAAATCGCTCAGACGTTAATAGAACACCTTGTTGAGATACAATCCGCACGGCGGCAGTGTTATACCGCTCAGTGCCCTGTCCCCTGTTTCAAGCGCATTAAGTATATCCTGCCCGGTACGTCTGCCCTCGCTTATATAAAGCAGAGTACCTGTAACTATCCTTACCATATTGTACAGGAAGCCGTTGCCGCTTATCCGTACCTCGCACATACCGTCTGCTTCAGTGACAGATATATCGTATATCGTCCGCACGGTCGACTTCATACGTGCCTTTCCCTCTGCACG
>JAGAKC010000098.1 GCA_017848155.1 Oscillospiraceae bacterium
CGATAGTGAAAATATCAGAAATTTCTTCGTCAGAAAGCACACCATTCAGATCGGTATCGAAATATACGTCTGATACAATCTCTCTGAATATTGCGTCAGGGAAATTGGTCTCGTCGATAGCTATGCCCGTTTCCTCTGCAAACGCAACAGACGTCATCGGCTGAGCTGTTGACATCAGCATTGATGCGGCGGTCAATGCCGCCAAAAAGTTCTTTGTTTTCATTTTGTCCTCCCGGAAAAAGTTTTTTTATTCGGTTATATTATAGCATAGTATTTATCAAAAATAAACACCTTGCGCAGAATTTGCCCTTTTTTGCGCATTTTTTTTTGTTTATCGGTAAAACTATGATATTTTACATTGTGATATAGGGCAAAAAACTAATATGATACTAAAAGCACAGATATTTTCTGACTACACAGAAGGCGGCTCTCCACAAAAAGAGCCGAGCTTTTGTCAATTCCGATCCGGCATGCGCTGCATGTTCAGACATGTTCAGACACTCTGCGTTTTCCGCTCCGTTTCAGATACTGCGCCTGCGATCACATCAGCCTTTATATCTGTTTTTTGAAGCTGAAGCCTAAGATATACTTTCAAAATTTACGATTGACGGAAAAGGAAGAAGATGCTATCATTATGTTATACAACAAGTGCACTGACAGAAAGGATATACATCATGAACAGACCTATCGCACATACGCCGCCTATGGGCTGGAATTCCTGGAACACCTTCGGCTGGAATATAAATGAGGAGCTTATCATGACAACTGCCGATCTATTTGTGGAAAGCGGACTCAAGGACGCAGGCTATGAGTACATCGTCATCGACGACTGCTGGAGCGAAAAACAGCGTGATGAAAACGGCAGACTGGTGCCTGATAAAAACAAATTCCCGAACGGTATAAAGCCTGTAGCTGACTACATCCACTCCAAGGGCCTCAAATTCGGTATGTACTCCTGTGCGGGTACCCATACCTGTGCAGGATACCCCGGAAGCTTCGAGCATGAATTCGACGATGCCGAAACATTCGCCGAATGGGGCGTGGACTATCTGAAATACGATTACTGCTACAAGCCGAAATGTGCAGACGGAGAGAATCTCTACAAGCGCATGGCAATGGCTCTCAGAAACTGCGGACGGGATATCCTTTTCTCCGCATGCAACTGGGGTAATGACGGTGTTCACAGCTGGATAAGAGGCGCAGGCGCAAATATGTTCCGCTCAACAGGCGATATCCAGGATAACTGGTTCTCCATCAAAAACATATTTGACTCGCAGCTCGGAAAGCAGGAATACGGTGGTGTATACTGCCACAACGATATGGATATGCTGGTGGTCGGTATGCACGGAAAAGGCGATAACACCGAGGTGCTCGGCTCTCTCCCGGGCGGCTGCACAGACACCGAATACAAGACGCATTTTGCGTTGTGGGCAATAATGAACTCTCCGCTGATGATAGGCTGCGATGTGCGCAGAATGTCCGCAGAAGCAAAGGAGATACTTACAAACCCTGACATCATCGCCATAAATCAGGATATCGAGGTCAGAGGACCCTACTGTATAAGACAGTGGAACAACCCCGAAAATGTACTTGCGCTCATCAAGCCGTTAAGCGGCGGTGAATATGCGATAGGCATGTTCAATTTCAGCGATAAGAGAAGTGAGATGTCACTCCAGTTCTTTGACATCGGTCTGCCTGCTACGTCAGGAAGAGGTCTGGAGCTTTATGACTGCTACTCCCATTCCGTTATCGGTACTTTCTCCGAAAGATATGCTGCGCAGATAGACTCACATGACTGTATGATGTTCCGTGCAAAGGTCGTGAAGCTCTGATGGCGGACTACAGAAACTGCATGGAATGCGGAGCTGACCTGCTTGCGGACGATATTGCGATACACCGCAAGCTCATCCAGCGCAACGCAGAGGAATTCTACTGCATCGACTGTCTTGCGGAGCTTATGGGACACACCCGACCGGAGATAGAAAAGCTGATAAAATACTATCGTGACAGCGGTCAATGCACATTGTTCAGATAATTCAGATCTGTCAGTATAACCGAAACAGCCGACCTCGTAAAAGATCGGCTGTTTTCTTTATATTGCTTGATAAGCCAGTTACATCTCGAATCTGCCAATAAGGTCTTTCAGCTTGCCTGCCTGACCCGAAAGCTCCTGAGATGCCGCAGCACTCTCCTCCGCAGTTGCGGAATTCGACTGTACTACATCCGAAATATGCGAGATATCCTCGTTTATCCTTACCACCATCTCTGCCTGCTCGCGACCTGAATCAGTGATATCCTCCACCAGCTTCTGCGCAGAATGAGTATATTCATCAAGCGTCTGCATAGCATCTGCTGTCTGACGGGTGATGTCAGCTCCATTGTTTACCGCCTCGATAGATCTTTCGATAAGTCTTGTGGTATCGCCTACCGCCTCGGCAGATTTCGCAGCAAGTGTGCGCACCTCGTCGGCAACTACCGCAAAGCCCTTGCCTGCCTCGCCTGCCCTTGCAGCCTCGATAGCAGCGTTAAGTGAAAGTATATTGGTCTGGAATGCGATATCCTCGATCGTCTTGATGATATTGCTGATCTCGCCCGAAGCTTCGTTGATCTCCTTCATCGCATCTGTAAGAGTGGACATCTTGCCGTTTACTTCTACGACGTAATCAGATGTCTTGTTCATCAGCTCATAGGTTTCAGAGCAGCTCTCGGAATTCTTCTTCAGATGCTCCTCCATATCACGGAGCCTGCCTGCAAGCTCATCAATGGAAGCGGTCTGCTGTATAGTGCCGTCAGCAAGCACCTGTGAGCTTTGTGCGACCTGTGACGAGCCTGAATCCACCTGGTCAGCAACAGAATATATCTCTTTAAGCACGCCTGTCAGCTTGCTCTTGATGGCAACGAGATTTTCAGACAATACCGCAAATGCACCCTTGTAGTATGCCTTGTTCTGAGTCACATCTACCGCAAAATTCTCATCAGCCATCTCGCCAAGCACACGACCTATATCATCCGTAGCATTGTTGAGCGACAGACACAGCATATCAACTGCCTTTGCGATGCTGCCTATCTCGTCTGTTCTTGCGATGTACTTCTCCACCTTCTGCGCTGCGCCAAGCTCGATGTTGGAGAGGTCGATCACCGCATCCTCGACATTCTTCAGCGGACTTACAAGCTTACTGATGATGAAGTAAACAACTATAGCAAGCAGTACTGCACTTGCAACGAACAGCAGTACGAGATTTATCCTCAGTGCCGTTGCGGATGTAAGCACTTCAGCTTCCTTGTCGGCTATTATAAATGCCCAGCCATGCTCGTCGATGCTTTTGAAAGCAGCTATGCACGCACTTCCGCCATCATCCTTGTAATTAACGTAGCTGCACTTTGTGCCGCCCTTTATCTGCGATATGATATCCGCAACAAAGCCGTCCTGTGCAACGGTAGTTATCATGGTGCTGTCGGGGTGGAATATGTACTCTCCCGTTGCTACATTCACAAGATAATACTGTGCGCTCTCAAGTCCGTCAAGGGGCAGCTCGTCCAGCTTTTCAACAAGACCCTTTGTGAATATTCCGATTCCGCCAAGTCCGATAGCCGTGCCGTCATCCTCACGCACCGCCTTGTACATGGAGATTATCTGCTCGCCTGTTGCGGGTGAGATGATGATACCTGTATTGTATACGCCGTCAGTTGCAAGGATAGCGTCATGCAGCTGCTTGCGGTATGCTTCATCAGGACGGGTCACCATACCGATAACAGACTCATTCGTATGGGTCAGCATCGTTGTATCCCACTTACTGCAATAGATACCCTCAAGATTTGAGATATCCTTGCCGAACTCAACGGTATACTGCTGAGCAGCAGCTACAGCGGCTGCGTCAGACGGGTCACGGATGATGTCATACACCTGTTCCGCCTTAAGATACGCCGTGAGCGTATCCTTTGTCGAATTGATATAGTTGCTTATGATCTCGGAACGATCGGCAGCGGCTGTCTGCATATTGTTGATAGCCGTATTATATGCCGAATCGGACACATAAACGTTGATAAACACGAATAACACCAGACATACCGCCATCTGTATTATCAATACAGCAGCAGATATCCTTAATCCCAGTTTGCATAAATTTTTCTTTTTCATAAGACCTCCTGAAAAAAGTATTGCTTTTATAGTTTTTCCGTGATATAATTATATAGAAATAAAATTATAAAAAGGAAAAAATATACATGGAACTTAATCAGATAAAACAATTCAGAGTAATAGCAAGCACAGAAAGCATTTCTGCGGCGGCTGAACTGCTTTATATTGCACAGCCATCGCTGAGCCAGACACTTAAAAGGCTTGAAGAGGAGCTTGGCACGCAGCTTTTTGACAGACGTGGAAAGAAGATAACTCTTAACGGCGCAGGAAAGATATTCCTGAAATACTGCGACGAGATAATCCTTGCTCTTGACAGCGCAAGAAAAGAACTGAGCGAATACACGGGCAGCAGGAAGCTGGATGTCAACATTGCCGTCGATTCCACCACACTGATGATAGTGGATGTTGCTGAAAACATGCGAAAGAACTATCCCTGGTCGATACCTCATTTCTATGTCGGCAGCAACAAGGACTGGGACATTAAGATATGCTCGTCCATGGGACCTGACTGCGGAAGCACCTCTGTAAAAGTGATAGAGGAGCAGATCGGTGTGATACTGCCAAAGGATCATCCCCTTTGCGCACTGCCCGAGATAACCATGAATGACCTGACAGGATACGATATGATAAGTCTTAACCAGGCTGACAGTATCACGAAGATCATATCCGCATACTGCAAAAATGCCGATATGAATCCGAATATCACTATGTACGTTGAAACTCCGTCAATAATGTGCGAGCTTATCGAAAGAGGCTTTGGCATCGCATTTTCCCCTCAGTGTACAGGCTACAGCTTTTACAGGGACAGGCTGGAATTCCGCCTGATAAAGGACATGCCGATGCGCCATTATGTCCATATGGTCATGAATACAAAAAAACTCATCACACAGGAGCTTCAGTGCTGCTATAATGCAATAGCGAAATACTATATGGATCATGCAGAAAAATATAGCGCCACAAGATGATGTGGTCATACAAAAACGATTTCTTTTAACTAATTATAACATATAATCACCTGATACTGATAATACTCATTTTTTATATGCATATAACTACAAAGATATATAATATCCATGTCTATAATACATAAAATATATATCCTTTTTTCATCAATTCAAAAAGCTCAATAATCCACATATTCAAGCTTTATGATGCGGTGTCGCATAAGCGGCAGGATAAACTCCGCAACTGAGATCAAGCGTACTGCTCCCCCGCTGTGATATAATCATCATAAAGCAGACAAAGGAAGTGAAAGGATGTACCAATGGCACAGGAACATTCAGGCTATCATCGATGAGATAGACAACTGCATAAGGTCGCAGAACGATGAGGAGCTGACCCTGACGCATCTTGCAAGGAAAACAGGTTATTCGGAATTTTATACCTCACGCAGATTCCGTGAGATCTCAGGTATGCAGTTCCGTGATTACCTGCGTTACAGGCGGCTTGCGTTCGCTCTGAAGGATATCCGTGATACGAAGATGGGCATACTGGAGGTCGCTGTGAAATACGGCTTCTCCTCGCATGAGGCTTTCACCCGTGCGTTCAAGGAAGCATACGGCATCACCCCGAGCGATTATCGTCATAAGCCTGTACCTGTCGTCATGCGCACTGTCATCAGACCCTTTGACTGCTATCTTTTAGGCATAGGAGGAACTGGTATGTTAAATTCATCAGAGAGCGTAAAGACTTATTTCGTGACTATCCCCGCACACAAATTCCTGCATATCAGGAACTATGAGAGCATAGGCTACTGGGATTTCTGGCAGAAGCAGAGCCTTATCCCGGGTCAGGACTGTGACACCATCTGCGGACTGCTTGACAGCATCAGCGGAAAGCTTGACGACAACGGCGGAAGCGAGCCTGACAGCGGAAGCGGTCAGATAATGGCGTATATCAACGAGCCGAACGGCAGGATATGCAGCTGGGGAATACCGCTTGCAGAATGCTACGGAGTACGGCTTCCTGCCGACTACAGCGGTGAGATACCAGAACAGATGCAGCTTATGGACGTCCCCGAGGGCGAATACATAGTTTTTGAGCACGGTCCGTTCGACTTCGAGAGCGAAAATGCCATGGTCGAGGAAAAGATCGAAAGAGCCATGAAGGAGTTTGACTACTCCGCAACAGGCTATGAGCTTGACACGTCACAGGGCAGGGTGTTCTATTTCTACCACGACTGCATAAGGTTCAGGAAATATATCAGACCGGTTAAAAAAGCATAAAAGGACAGGCGTATGAAAAACATACGCCTGTTTGCCGCTTATGGAGGTGAGGACTTCTGTCCTGCATCGTCTCGTGCCTTGACGAAAGGACGGACCGCATGGCAGTGCCGTTTTGTATATTTGTCCTTTCTGTCATGCTGTCACGGGGGTTATATTACTATATATCTAATATGCTCAATACTCATGACTGGCTTTTATCTCTGTTTTCATTTCAAACGGTGCAAGGGATATCTCCGCACCATCAAG
>JAGAKC010000099.1 GCA_017848155.1 Oscillospiraceae bacterium
TCAGTATCTCGGGCTCGCCGTCCCCGATGCTGACGCCCATCGCTGCGATGGAGGCTATATCCTCCTCTGCGAGAGCACCGCAGTTATCATATATGTACACGGTGGACGGGAATTCGAGCTTCGCATCGCCCGTGTCGGAAAATACCTCTTCCTCATCGGATATCAGCTTCGGAAGTACATTTGTACCTGCCGCAAGCAGTGCCACCAGCAGGCAGACGATGATAGTGCCGATGATAAACGACTTTGTCTTTATATGCTGCATAAATGTAAAGCAGAATACCTTCTGCCAGCCCTTAGTTTTCATTGCTAGCACCTACCTTTTCAATAAATATCTCGTTGAGAGTCGGCTCACGCAGCTCGTAGCGGATGAGCGGTATCTGCTTCTCCATTATCGCACCTAGGAGCGCATGTGCCTGCTGCTCCGAGGAAACGTTGAAGCTCTGTCCGTTGGGTGTGTTTTCAGTCACCTCAAGGCCGTGCTGTGCCGCAAGCGATGTGATATCGCCCTCGCACTTTACGGTCAGCTTTACTCTGCCGTAGCCCTTCTTTATCTCGTTAAGGTCGCCCTGAAGCACCGTTTTGCCCTTGTTCATTATTACGATATCGCTGCAGAATTCCTCAATGGTAGCCATCTGGTGGCTGGACATGATTATGTACTTGTTCTTGTTCATCTCCTCACGGATGACCGTCTTGAAAAGCTCCGCATTTACGGGGTCAAGTCCGCTGAGCGGCTCGTCAAGTATCAGCAGCTCGGGATTCGGCGCCAGCGCAGCTATCAGCTGTATCTTCTGCTGGTTGCCCTTTGACAGCTGCTCCGCACGCTTGTCACGGTATTCGTTCACGTTAAGGCGGTCGAACCAGTAATCAAGCGCCTTTGCCGCATCAGCCTTCCTCATGCCCTTGAGCGAGCAGAAGTACATCAGCTGGTCCATTATCTTGTATTTGGGGTAAAGTCCACGCTCCTCCGCAAGGTAGCCTATCGGCTCCTCCGACGTGGTGAAGCGCTTGCCCTGCCATGTTACCTCGCCCTTGTCGCTGGAGAGCATTCCGAGAATGATGCGTATGGATGTGGTCTTTCCCGCACCGTTCGTTCCGAGAAGTGCGAACACGCCGGGCTTTGTTATCTCAAAGCTGAGATCGTCCACCGCAGTGTAGTCGCCGAATTTCTTTACTATGCCGTCTACTTTCAGTGACATAACTATTCTCCTTTTCAGATAATTATTTCCGGGGGAGCCGTCCCCGTTGATCTCACACTGTTTATGTGTTGTATATACAGTATAATCTGTTTATGCAGATTTGTCAAGGGGTTTTGTGCATTTTTTCAAAAAAATTTTTTTAAGCTGCGCACCGATGGCTCTGTTATGCGAAAAAGCGGACTGTCCGATACATCGCTGTGGCAGTATGGATAAGTCCGCTGTGGATATTCTGTTATGAAGTTTCGCCGCAGATATCTGCTCTTTGCCTTGTGGAGTCATTATGCCGCACGAACACCGACGGGATACATGCGGCAAGCATAGCCAGCATTCCCACAAGCTCCAGCCAGAAAAGCGGAGGCAGCGCATGAAGGAAGGGGTAGACCTCATAAAGCTGATCGGGAAGCTCGTTCATCATGATGTAGTTTGTACCGAAATGCATATTGAACAGCATCACGCTTCCTATCACCGCATTGCCGATGACATATGCAGGCAGCAGCGAGCGCACATCCGTCCTGTATTTCAGCACGCACAGGCAGTACAGACTGCAAAGCAGCATTATATGATGACTTATGATGAACTGATAGAAGATGTAGCTGTCGTAGCTGCATCTTAGATCGGGCCATATCATCGCAGGAAGCGGTCCGATATACGTAAAGAAATATACTATCCTGTACAGGTCATGACGGTTGTCGGTGTACAGTATGTATATCATAAAGAAATTGGTTATAAAGCAAAGGTGCAGCGGCAGGTCGGTGTCGAATGACCATACCCCCAGCACGAGCTTTGATATATA
The DNA here is from genome assembly GCA_017848155.1 of Oscillospiraceae bacterium. Lineage (GTDB taxonomy): Bacteria > Bacillota > Clostridia > Oscillospirales > Ruminococcaceae > CAG-115. The sequence goes on from JAGAKC010000099.1 coordinate 1,990, forward strand.
ATGTACCGCCATATTGCCGAGCAGGAGCGTTGCCATTGTAAGGCGCACTGCCCTGAAATGCCCGAAGCGTGCTATCCGCCTGCGGAATACGAACATCAGTATGTACAGCGTGATGAACACCACTGACAATCCGATATGCAGACCGCCGAAAAGCTCCAGACGGTTAGGTACTCCTATAAAAAAATCTGCCATCATCTATCCTCCGAAAAAACACACTTTAAATTATACCACTGTGTTAACGGTTTGTCAATGGAACTATATGACGATAAATAGCGCCGTATTCCTCGTTGATACTGTAATATCCTACAATCTGCATGCATAGTATAGTGAAAAAGGAAGTGATGTGATGGACGAGGAGATGCTTGTACATGATGCGAACGAGCAGCGTGAGCATGTGCCGTATTCGGTGGGACGTCAGTATGTGATGGACTGGCGCGGGTCCTTTCCGAAGGCGGAGGAGCTTTCCGCAGAGCCTGTTACGGAAGCGGCCGCAGAGGCGGTGGAGGAGGATGCGCCCGAAGCCGTACCTGATACGGAGCCTGTGCACTCACCGAAAACAGTGTCCGTTTCA
>JAGAKC010000100.1 GCA_017848155.1 Oscillospiraceae bacterium
GCTCGGGCGAGCTTCCCGAAAACTCCATCGGAAAGACCAGGCGCTTCACTCCCTTTGAAAAGGAGGAGCCTGTCGTTACCTACAAGGACGGCGGCTGCATCGTCCTCTATGACGGTGCAAAGGACATCACAAGAAGCTGGAGCGGCGGCTTCCTGCCCGAATACACCCTCTACAGCAGCGACTATAATTTCGTGCTTACCCAAATGACCGCTGCCGTAAAGGAAAATTCCGATACAAAGGCTTTCAGAAAGGACATCGCACGCTTCACGGACAGCCTTGGTGCGGACAGCGTCATCTACCGTGACAAAGACGGCTACATAACGGCTGTTGAGATGGTAAAGGACGGCACGACAGTCGAAACGTTCACCTATACCTACACCCGTGACGGCGACGGCTATCCGAGAGCGCTGAATATAAGCTGCTCAAACGACGAGTACAACATTGAATTTTCGCTTGACGTCATCACCTGCGAGCCCGAATACGACGATAACGGTAATCCCGTTTCGGGCAGATACAGGGACGGCAGCGGCAATCTTATCGGCTCGGTCGCTGCGGAGTATGTACTCTGGGACGACGACCCGTCCGATGAAATTGCGGAATATATAAACGAAAAGGGGGTCGAGGAATGATGAAGTGTAGCAAATGCGGGACGAAATGCAAGGATAACATGAGATTCTGTCTTAACTGCGGCAATCCGCTCTCCCAGCCTGAAAGCAAGGCGGAGAAGAAGTCAAAGGGCAGCGGCAGGCGTGCTGCGGTGCTGTCTGCGGTGCTTGCGGGCAGCGTGCTGCTGGGCGGCGGAGGTATTGCGGCTGACTACTTCATAAAGCAGGGCAGCATCGCTCCCACCGTGCAGCAGGGAAACTCCCTCATCGACGAGAAGAAGTACGAGGAGGCTGTTTTCAGCTTTGACAAGGCGCTTAAGCTCGACCCGAAGAATACCGACGCTTATCTCGGAAAGGCTAAGGCACTTTCGGGGGCAGGTCTTTACGACCTCGCCGAAAAGGCGCTTGAGGAGGGACTTAAGAGCTGCGGCGATGACGCCGGGAGCATGGCGAAGCTCACCGAATACCGCACACAGCTGCTGGATATGAAAAAGGCTGATGAAGCTGAAAACGCTGAAACTGCCGAAGCTTCCGAAACAGATACGATGGAGGCTGTGACGGAGGAGGCTGAAACCGCTGCAACCGCTGATGCGGCTGAAACGGCTGAAACAGCTGAAACAGGGGAGAGCGAGGCTCCCGAGGAAAACGACGGTCCCGAGCTTAAGCCTGTAAACAAGGAGTACATAAGGATTGACGACTACTACCCGAAAAGCTACACCCTGAACAGGGTAGAAACGGGCGGCTACACCACGCAGACCGTTGAAAACGGCGAGGTAGTTGTAAAGTCGTATGATGTCAGCGGCGATGGCATGGAGCGTATCGCCTCCAAGATATACCGCCCGATAGAGGATTCCGTGGACGAGATGTATGTTGCGGTATCCTCTGAAAAGATGGGCATGGTGTGGGACTACACCCGTTATTATTACTATGACGAGTGGCACGATATGGTCTGTACCGAAAGGACAGATGGCAATCCCCCTCCCGGAGGTGCTTCGCAGTGGTATGAGTGCTATGACGAGGAAGCAAAGATCACGGCAGAGATCTATCTTAGCGATATGGACGGCTTCTTCCTTACACTGTTTGAATATGACGACCATGACAATGTGATCTCGGAGAAGCACTATGACCTTGATGCGTATCACGGCTATGACAATACAGAGCTTCTGCGAGGGCACAGGACCTTAAGGGAGCTTACGGGTCTTGAATCGCACTGGGGCGGCGTTATGGGCAGCAGCTACAATAAGGTCGGGGACGGAGAGCTATACCTCATCGACACAAAGGAAAAGGGTCAGTGCCTTTATGTGAAGAAAGCCCAGTATGAATCCGAGAAGATATATCCGATGACGGTCAGCTCCTACGCCGATTATACCTACGAGTACAGCAGCAATGGCGATATCATAAGCTGTGTAAAGAGCGGAGAAGCAAGAAGAGCCTTTGACGAGAACATCGAGTACACCGAGCGCACCGACAATACCTACGACAGCGAGGGCAGGCTCATCCAGTCGGTAACGAAGAACTCCCTCGATGATTGCTCAATTATCCATACCTGTGCCTACGACAGCAACGGCGGACTTGTCAAGGACATCACTACCTATCTCACCATACTGGACGACGGTACGTTCAGGATAAGTACGACAGGCACGCTGCGTGACGGCATCACTGATATCACGATAGAAACAGTTCTGGTGGACGGTCTCCTCTCACATATGAAAATCACAAAGACGCAGTACGGCTTCTCGCTTTCAAGGGAGGAATATTACGGCGACGATTCTTACCGCTCCTCCCCGATGACTGACTTTGTAAAGGGCAATGCGGACAGCATACGTGTCGAAACGGACGAGTACGGTCTGCTGACCCGTGTTTACAAGGTGGACAAGAGCGGCAGGGAAACTGACAGCGTTATCATCGACTATATCCGAAACGAGGACGGCGAGCTGACCATTCAGGCGGTAGCTGTGGGCGACGACGCAGAGGTCGTGAAGATAAGCGGCGGCATTTTGGAGTATGCAAGCTACTCCTACGACGACAACGGAAATCCCGTCGGCGGCGCAGTATACAACGATAAGGACGAGATGATCTGCACCCTTAATGCAAGCTACTGCAAAAAGGACGAGGTATTCAAATGAGGCGAGCCTGAGGCGAGCCGCCTCGGGGCGATTCCGCCGCACATTCAGTCGGAAAAATTTATTAAAAACGCCTGCTTAACAGGCATAAGCATAGTATTTTGACAAGCTGAAAGCCCCGCAGGTGCGGGGCTTTTTTGCTGTTTATGAATACTTACTGTCTCGTAAGGGGAATATATAATATTCTTAAAAAATGATGTTGAAAAAAACAAAATACTATGTTATAATATTTTTGTCAATGTGGATTACTAAATGTGAATTTAGTGATATTGTTAATAGCTGTTTCTATTTTAACGATTGAATATTTGAAAGGGGACATATTTAATGAATATTGAAAAATCGTCCGGAAA
>JAGAKC010000101.1 GCA_017848155.1 Oscillospiraceae bacterium
ATAAAGTGACAGCGCAGCCGTCAGGTCCTCTATGGATTCGGGTTTAAGACGTGACAGCACGCTTGTCATACCGCCGCTTTCAAACTGGAATACACCTGTTGTGCCGCCGTTTGAAAGCATTCGGTATACCTCGGGGTCGTGCTCGTCGATGCAGCTTATCCTGAAATCGGGGTCTTTCTTTCTGATGGCATCCTCTGCACGTTTTATGACGGTAAGGTTTCTGAGTCCCAGAAAGTCCATTTTGAGAAGTCCGAGGCTTTCGAGTATGCCCATCGTGTACTGCGTTACAGTTTCGCCGTCATTTGTCTGCAACGGCACATATTCAGCCGCAGGGTCACGTGTGATAACAACGCCTGCTGCGTGAATGGTCGTATGACGGGGCATGCCCTCTATCTCCTGTGCTATTGCGACGACGGAGCGTATCTCGGAGCTTTCGGCGCAGAGCTTTGCAAGCTCGCCCTTTTCGGCTTCCTCTGCAAGGGTCGAGCGTGATGATGGTATCAGCTTTGCGGCGGCATCTGCTGCGGAGTGGGATATGCCCATTACTCTTGCCGCATCACGCAGCGCACCTCTTGCTTTCATTGTATCAAATGCGATTATCTGTGCCACGTGGTCTGCACCGTAACGACGGCGGACGTAGTCGATGACCTCCTGACGGCGCTCGTTGCAGAAATCAATATCGAAATCGGGCATGCTTATCCGCTCGGGGTTGAGGAATCTTTCAAAAAGCAGATTGTATCGTATCGGATCGATGCCTGTTATACCCATACAGTACGCACACAGGCTGCCTGCGCCGCTTCCTCTGCCCGGACCGACGGGAATATCCTGCGACCTTGCATAGCGGATAAAGTCCCAGACGATAAGAAAATAGTCCACAAATCCCATCTTTTCAATGATGGAAAGCTCGTGTTCAAGACGTGAGGTTATGTTTTCGGATAAAGCACCGTAACGTTTCTTTGCGCCGTTGAATACAAGCCTCCTGAAGTATGCCGCATTGTCCGAAACTCCCTCTGCGGTATAGTGGGGAAGCTTTGTAACGCCGAATTCAAAATCAAAACCACATTCCTCTGCTATCCTTGCAGGTACAGCCAACTCCTCCTCCGAGAAATATCGGCGCATCTCGTTGTAGTCCTTCAGATAGTATTCATCTGTCGGCAGCTGCACCGAATCGCTGTCATTAAAGCGTTTGTTCTGCTTTATGCAGGACAGCACACGCTGTATTCGGTGATCGCTGCGTTCGATATAGTGTACATCGTTTGTGGGGCAGAGAGGTATACCAAGCTCTGCGGACAGCTTTCGCATATTCATGTTTATCAGCTGTTCCGCATCTGTTCCGTGGTTCATTATTTCGAGGTAAAAGCCGTCACCGTAGATGTCGAGATAGCGCAGCGCCGCAGCCCTTGCTTCGGCGTATCTGTTTTGTGACAGCAGTCGTGGTATCTCGCCGTTCGTGCATCCTGACAGTGCGACAAGACCGCTGCTGTATTTCCTGAGCAGCTCCATATCGCAGCGTGGATGATCGCTTGTGCCGCTGTATGAATCGGATACGAGTCTGCACAGGCTCTTATAGCCTTCATTGTCTTTACATAGGAGCGTCAGGTGATATGGCGGACGGTCTGCTCTGTCACGCTCGAATCGGCTGCCTTGTGCAAGGTCTATCTCGCAGCCTATCAAAGGCTTTATTCCGACCTTTTGGCACTCGGTGTAAAAATCCACTGCCCCGTACAGAACACCGTGATCGGTGATCGCAAGCGCAGGCATGCCAAGCTCTGCTGCACGCTTTACCACCTTCTCCAGCCTGCATGCTCCATCGAGCAGACTGTATTCTGTATGGACATGAAGGTGTACGAACCCCTGCATATCTCCGCCCTCCTTTCGTGTGATAGCTAGGTCTATTCTACCACATTATCTCCCTTTTTTCAATCAATATCATAAAATAAAATATCCCTCGTCAATGACGAGGGATAACTGCCTGATTACTCAGCGGTATAGGGGATAAGAGCGATCTGTCTTGCTCTCTTGATAGCTGTTGTCAGCTCTCTCTGGTGGTAAGCGCAGCAGCCTGTAACTCTTCTGGGAAGAATCTTTGCACGCTCTGTCATGCACTTTCTGAGCTTAGCTACATCCTTGTAATCGATGAACTCGGACTTGTCAGCGCAAAACTGGCAAACCTTTTTTCTGGCACGCTTTACGGGATGAGCAGATCTTTCAAACTTTTCAGCCATGTCTGTAACCTCCTTATTAGTATAGGTAACGGTATTTTCTAAAATCAGAACGGGTAGTCGTCGTCAGACTCTGCCGCAGAAAACTCGTTTACTGGCGCTGCGGGTGCAGGCGCAGGTGCGGAGTACTGGGGAGCAGCCGACGGTGTGGGAGCGCTGTACGATCCGCCGTAGGAATCGCTGTATGCGCCTCCCTGAGTTTTTTCGCCTGTGAAAGTCAGGCGGTCTGCAATGATTTCGGTGACACGGACATTTGCACCATTTTTGTCTGTGTAAGAACGAGTCTGAAGTTCGCCCTCGACCAGAATCATTCTGCCCTTACCGAAATAACGGCAGACAAAGTCAGCCTGCTGGCGCCATGCGACGATGTTGAAGAAATCGGATTTCTTTTCCTCGCCTTTGTTCTGGAAGCGTCTGTCTACAGCGATACTGAATGTGCAGACATTAGCACCGGACGGGGTGGTACGCAGCTCAAGGTCATGAGTGATCCTACCCATAAGAATGACTTTATTATACATGATGCACCTCCATGTCAAAAAAATATGCAGTTGAGAAACTTGCCGGATTACTTGCCCTGTGCGAGTACTACGATAGAACGCAGAACGCCGTCAGTAATGTTGATGACACGCTCCAGCTCTGCAGGGAAATCAGGCTTGGACTCGAAATTGTACATTACGTAGTAGCCTTCGCCCTCGTAGTTGATCTCGTATGCAAGCTTCTTCTTGCCCCACTCGTCAATGCTGTCGAGTGTACCGTTGTCCTTGATAAGGTCAGCGAACTTAGCTGTAAGAGCCTTGATCTGCTCCTCGTCCTTCTTCAGGGAGAAAACGATGATAGCCTCATACTTTTCTGTGATCTTTGCCATTTATAAAGCACCTCCTTCTGGATTATATCCCACACCCGATGTGTGAGAAAGGGGATAAGACTTCATTAGCCTTAACTATGTTATTATATCAGATTGAAAACTGATTGTCAAGTCTTTCCCGACACAAATGTCGGGACAAATTACACAATTTTTCACTTCAAAGAGTACTTTTTATTTGCATTTATACTATTTTAATAGATATAAGCTTGAAAAAGATGTATGGTTATGTTAGAATTAGTTGAGTATACCACGAAAGGGGAATAATATGCGCAGCATAACAACAGAGGAACGTTTTTACGGATGCATGCTCGGAGGTGCGCTGGGTGACGCACTTGGCTATCCTGTCGAATTTATGAATACGGATGAGATAGAGAAGCTTTATGGCAGAAACGGCATCACTGCTCCGAAGATAGATAAAGCGGCGGGAAGTGCGATCATATCCGACGATACGCAGATGACTCTTTTTACTGCGGAGGGTATCATATGGGCTGACAGGCTGGGCGGAAAGACGGAGGTGTCAAGCTATACTACCTATGTATTTTACGCATATCAGCGCTGGCTCTACACTCAGGAAAAGCTGATCGCAAGCAGGGAATATGCACATGTCATCGAAAAGAATACTGAATTTTCGTCCCGTCTGCTTAATGAGGCGGCTATGTATTCACGCCGTGCTCCTGGAAGTACCTGTATTTCGGCGTTGAAGCAGGCGGCAGGACATAACTACGGAAAGCTGACGCATAAGATAAATGACAGCAAAGGCTGTGGCGGTGTTATGAGGGTAGCACCTGCGGGACTGTATTTCTATCGTGACAGCGAAAGAGCATTCCGCATGGCAGCGGAATTTGCTGCGATAACGCATACTCACGATACGGGCTTCCTTGCGGCAGGTGCGCTGGGTGCGCTGATAGCAGAGCTTACTAACGGTGCGGACCTGTATGAGGCTGCGGATGTGGCGATGTACATCCTGAAAGGCTATAACGGCTGTATGGAAACATATCGTGCATTGGATCATGCGCGTTCACTGGACGCAGGCGATGTATCTCCTGTGGAGGCTGTTGCAAGACTTGGACAGGGCTGGATAGCAGAGGAGGCTCTTGCGATCGCTCTTTATTGCGCTATGTGCCATTGTGATAAGCCTGAAAATGCGCTTCGTCTTGCGGTAAACCATAACGGTGACAGCGACAGCACGGGTGCCATCTGCGGAAATATCATCGGTGCATACAGAGGTGCTCCCGCTCTTCCTTACAAATGGCTGAAGAAGCTGGAGCTTGGAGAGGTCATAGAGGAGCTTTCCGGTGAATTGTATAAATGCTGCATGTCGGCTGACGGCAGATAAAAGACTTTTTTCAACATTTTTGGCGGCTGTTTAGTTAATTTAGTTAAATTGCACATAACAAAACCGATAAATTCTACATTAAAAAACGGTCGCTTTTACCATTTTTTATGCTTTTATTTTGCTGAAGCGCTTGAAAATAAGCCGAATTTGTGATATAATTTATATACTCAAAACGGGCAGTGGGTGAATTGCGCCCTTTTTTACCCGTAAATTTGTGCAATGATCATTGCAGGGGAATGGAGGTTATCCGGTGAAAAAATTCTCATATGTTGCCACCGACCTTAACGGCAAAATGGTCAGAGGTACGGAAATGGCCGAGGATTATCAGGAACTTCAGCAAAAGCTGAAGGAGCGAAATCTGTACTGTACAAAGTACCGTGATATGGGTGCTAACGATGCGGTGGATGTCAAGTACAGGTTCAAGACCAAGGAAGTATCCTTTATAAGCAGACAGCTTGCGTCTATGACGTCCGCAGGTCTGTCGCTTGTAAGAGCGCTCCATATTTTACAGGAGCAGCAGGAAAACAAGAAGGCGAAGGCAGTGCTTCTCGATATTTACGAGGAAGTACAGAAGGGTAAATCCTTCTCGGATGTTCTTTACTCAAAGCCCGGTGTTTTCCCGGATATGTTTGTCAGCATGGTTGCTGCCGGTGAGGCTTCCGGTACACTGGATCAGATACTCATAAGAGTATCCGACCACTTTGCAAACGCAAACAAGACAGGTAACAAGGTAAAGAGTGCGATGGTATATCCTATCATCCTGCTCGTACTGGCACTGGCGGTAGTCGTGCTGATGTTTACGATGATCCTGCCTATCTTCGCAGAGAATATGAGCACAGACGATATGTCGCCTCTTACTGCGGCTATGATGGCGTTCTCTGATTCGCTTATCAATTACTGGTACATTTATGTCGTTGCTATCCTTGTCATCATGTTCCTTTTCTGGGTTGGAAGAAGAACACCTGCGATAAAGCTGAAGATGGATGAGCTGACGCTTAAGATACCTAAGGTCGGAAAGCTCGTTTCCACTATCTATACAGGTCGTTTCGCAAGAAACATGTCGAACCTGTATGCCTCGGGTCTGCAGATGGTAGACTGTATCGAAAAATCCATTTCGGTACTCGGCAACTCCTATGTTTCCAAGAAGTTTGAGGAAGTTGTAGACAATATCAAGCTCGGTGAGAGCATGTCCAAGGCGGTTGAAAAGACCGAGATATTTGAGGGTATGTTCACCTCGATCATCTATGTCGGTGAGGAGTCAGGTACACTGGATACTATCCTTGCCAAGGCTGCCGACTATTATGAGGAAGAGGGCGACGCAGCTATCACAAAGCTGGTTGGTATGCTGGAGCCTCTGATGATCATCATCATGGGTGTCGCTATCGGTCTTGTACTTGCAGCTATCTTCCCGATGCTGTACGGCGGTATGACAAACGTATCCTAAGGCATGAGATCCCTGAACCGTAGGTTGAATACATAATTACTATGAGGTGACAAAATGATTTCAATTGATATTACCGACAGACAAATAAAGCTGGTACGCGGCGTACACAGCGGTAGCAAGGTAAGAGTACAGGACGCTGACATGCGTGACCTTACCCTTGGAATGGTATCCAACGGTTACATTACAGATGTTCCTATGGTTGCCGCAGAGCTCAACGATATCATCAAGAGCAAGGAGATAAAGGAAAAGGACGCTATCGTGTCCATCACTTCCAGCTCTATCGTTTATAAGGAGCTTCTTATCAACAAGCCCAAGAACATGAAGAACACCGTAGCTATCGAGGCTATGATCCAGGCTGAGATGGGTGTTTCCAATGAGTACAACATCTCCTACACCATCGCAGGCGAGGCAGAGGACGAGGAGAAGAACAAGAAGCTGAAGGTCATCGCAACTGCCTGCCCTCAGCGTCTGGTTGACGGTTATGTAAGACTGTTCTCTCACCTTGGTCTTTCCCTTAAGGCTGTAAACATTTCCAACAACTCCGTTACACGTCTTATCGTAAATACTCCCAAGATGGCTGACAGGATGCCGCTGCTGCTTATCCAGATAGACAAGAGCTTCCTTAACATGAACCTGTACGAGGATAACCAGATCGTATTCTCCAGATTCTTCAACATCGGTCCCTCGGACTACGACAATGCTCCCGACTATGTAACAAGAGCGGTATATGATAACCTGTTCAGAATGATCCAGTTTATCAAGAGCCGTAAGGGCGCAAAGCCCCTCAAGGAGATAATGTTCTACGGTGACATCCAGAACTTTATCGAGCTTTCCAACGCTATCTCCTCCTTCAATGTTCCTTCCTTTGTACTGGCTACTCCCAGCACCGTTATCACGATGGCTGAGATCGACTTTACAAAGTACGCTAACGCCATAGGTGCTATCTACCGCAGAAACAAGGATCTCGAGCATATCAACCTGCTGGAGGCTTCCTCTGCTAAGGAGTCAAAGGGTATGAACGGATACCTCCTGGCACTTGCAGGAAGCTGTCTTGGTGCGGCTGCGCTGATATTCGCAATATATGCGGTGCTCGGTGTGTTCAAGGGCAACATCGACAATGAGATAAAGGCTGTTCAGAAAAAGATCGACGCACCTGAGGTACAGGCTGCTGTTGAGATAGTTGACCAGCGACAGAAGATGCTGAGCGGCTTTGAGAGCTATAACTCCAGCATCGAGCATACTACACAGCTGTTCAACTTTATGCCTAAGGCGGATTCCTACGTTCTTGACAAGCTGAGAGAGCCTATTGCAGAGATAGCTCCGGAGAAAGGCGACGTTGAGCTTCAGCTCATGGAGGTCAACATTTCCGGCTACAGCGTAACTGCTGTATTCAGCGGACTTTGCAAGGGCGATCCC
>JAGAKC010000102.1 GCA_017848155.1 Oscillospiraceae bacterium
ATGATAGAGCCGGGGAAGCTGGATGCAAATGCGATCATGCCCTGACCGCCCTCAGCTGTATATGTATTCTGGAACATAGACTCGCCCGAGAACATTCTGCCTAATGCCTTACCAACACCGCCTGCACCTGTCTGCATCTTCATGTTAGGTGTCATCCAGGACATTGCGCCCTTCTCACACTTTACAGATTCGCCTGCCTCAAGGTAGCAGAGCAGGACGGGAAGCGGTTCGCCTTTGATCTCATATCTCATAATATTATCCTCCTTTTTGTTCTGCTTTTGCAGAACTTATGTGTATTATAATACATTTTTTACCGATTGTCAACAAATAATGCTATTTTTGTGTAATACTACATTTTCCGAATATCTTTTTTGATATTTATGATATATCAAAGCTGATAAATTCACGCTGATAGATTCATCCGCTTAAGATCATGAGGATAAGAAGATAGGTCATTGTAAGGAAAAAAGTCACGCCTATCTCCCCTGATACCAAAAACAGCACCGTTATTCCCCCTGCAAGCACTGAAAACGTCACAGCTCTTACAATTCCCAACAGCAACGCTGCTCTCCCGTACCTTTCAGATATGACAGCCAATATTGCGGCTCCGTCCAGCTCACCAAGAGGAAGCAGATTGAATATGCCTGTGATGAGATTCACTGCCGAAAAAAGATATGCTCCCATCAGATATGCGAAAGCTGCAAGGATAAGATTTACAGCACAGCCTGCCGCATAGATCATCAGCCTCCGTGGAGCGGTGCACCGCCGCAGCTCGGACGATATCCTTATCCCTGCGCCATAGAACAGGATCCCGTTCAGCGGTGCGCCGCATATCAGCATCGCCACAAGATGTCCAAGCTCATGAAGTCCGCAGGTCAGCAGCGAAACTGCCCCCGTCCCGTCCTTGTCAAAGAAAAAGAAAATAGCCATCACCGCAAAGAATGAGAAATCAAATCGGAGCACTGTGCTGCGAATGTTTAATACTATCATGCTGAATTATATGACAAGCTCTGAAAAAAAAGAACAGCCGCATCATAACGACACGACTGTTCACTGTTGTTTAGTCCTCAAAAACTGCGCCTGTGCTTGCGGATGTCACGAGCTTTGCGTAACGCCTGAGATAGCCTGTAAGCTCCTTGGGAGGATTAATTCCCTTAGCCTTTCTCTCGGCAATTACCGAATCATCCACCAGAAGCTGCACACTTCTGTTAGGAATGTCGATGTGTATCTTATCTCCGTCCTCGACAAAGGCGATAAGTCCGCCCTCTGCTGCTTCGGGTGATACATGACCTATGGCAGCGCCTCTTGAAGCGCCGCTGAAACGGCCGTCCGTAATGAGCGCAACGCTTCCGTCAAGACCCTTTCCGACTATTGCGGCGGTGGGTGCAAGCATCTCGGGCATTCCGGGGCCGCCCTTGGGTCCCTCGTAACGGATGACCACAACGTCGCCTGCCTGTATCTTCCCGCCGAGAATAGCGTCGCATGCAGCCTGCTCGCCGTCGAATACCCTTGCAGTGCCCGTGAAATCCATCATCTCAGGCTTAACTGCGCCCTGCTTTACGACCGAGCCGTTTTCGGCAAGATTGCCGCTTAAGATGGCAATTCCGCCGTCCTTTCGTACAGGTGAATCTATCTTATGTATTATCTCACCGTCAGCGTCCTTTGCCCTTGCTATCCTGTCAGCCTGTGTGCCCGAAACTGTCAGTACATCGGTGTTGATATGTCCGCCCTTTGAAAGCTCACGAAGCACGGTCTGTATTCCGCCGCACGCATTCATATCAGTGATGAACACGTTGCTTGCAGGATTCAGCTTTGCAAGCTGGGGAGTCTTTCTGCTCATTGCGTCGATATCGTCCAGCGTTATATCTACCTTAGCTTCATGAGCTATGGCAAGCAGGTGCAGCACCGTATTCGAGGATGCGCCTATCGCCATGTCCGTTGCAAGCGCATTGAGCATGTTCTTCTTTGTAAGTATGTCAGAGGGACGGATATTCTCACGTACAAGGTCCACGACACGCTCGCCCGACTCCTTTGCAAGTCTGCGGC
>JAGAKC010000103.1 GCA_017848155.1 Oscillospiraceae bacterium
CCTACGCACTCATAGTACTCTCTGGGGTTCAGCAGGTACTCCTTGCAGCGATACTTAACCTTCCAGGGCTGATCCTTGTCGAGGATGCAAGCGCCGAAGCTGTAAACGAAGCCGTTGCAGCTCTCGAGAACGCCGTGGTAGAATACCAGCCAGCCCTCGCTTGTTTCGATCGGGATAGGACCTGCGCCGATCTTCTTGGACTCCCAGCCCTTGTCAGGAGCCATTACGTGTCTGTGCTTGCCCCAGTATGTCATGTCCTTGGAGTGGGACAGGTACATATCACCGAAGGGTGTGTGACCGCTGTCGGAGGGACGGGAGAACGTTACGTACTCGCCGTTGATCTTTCTGGGGAACAGAACACCGTTTCTGTTGAAGGGGAGGTATGCATTCTCGCACTGGTGGAACTCCTTGAAGTCCTTTGTCCAGCCCACACCGATAGTAGGCTTCCAGCCGTAAGCGTTGCACCATGTGATCCAGTATCTGTCCTCGATCCATACGCATCTGGGATCGTAGCCGTACTGCCAGGGATTAGCCTCTGCTGTGCAGGGATCGTCATTGATCCACTCTACCTTTTCGGGGTTGATGTCCCAGTGGATACCGTCCTCGGAGAAGCCTGCGTGGATAGCCATGTTTCTCTCCTTGTCGTCAACACGGAACACGCCTGCAAACTTGCCCTCGAAAGGAACAACTGCGGAGTTGAAGATGGAGTTGCTTGTGGGAAGCAGATCTCTGGGGATGATGGGGTTAGCGTCGCAGCGCCAGATTACGTCCTTGCAGCCCTCGGGACGGTCCTGCCAAGGCATGTTGGGAATGCTCTGTCCGATGATTTCTAAGCTCATGGTCTTTACCTCACTTTTAATTTTTATTGTTTTTTAACTGTTATGATACACACGGCATCTCCGTCTGTACCTGTTGAGATAAGTATATCAAAATATACCGAATATTTCAATAGTCTTTTTGGATAAATCTTTCAGTTTATTTTAGTATATGATTACTTAAAAAATAGCCGCCTAATAAATATTTTTTAAGTAACCGATAAGTTAAGTCGTTTTGTCTGAGGAAGCTGTAGTTTTATCTTTTGAATTGCAAAGCTCCCTTAGTATGCAGGCGCTGCACTGTGGTGCTCTTGCGCTGCAGACGCCTCTGCCGTGCCACACCAGCCTGTGACAGAAGTTAAGGCTCTCTTCGGGAGGAATGACCTCACGAAGCTGCTTCTCGACCTTTCCTGCGTCCTTTGTATCGGAAAGACCCAGCCTGTTTGTGAGCCTTATTACATGAGTATCGCAGACATAGGCAGGCTTTCCGTAAAGGTCGCCCACGATGAGATTTGCTGTTTTCCGACCTACTCCGGGCAGCTTTGTAAGCTCCTCTATGCTGTCGGGGACAGTGCTGTTGTGGATATCACGCAGCATACGGCACATCAGCACTATATCCTGTGCCTTTGTCTTGAAAAGACCGCAGGTGCGTATAAGCTCCTCGACCTCTGCGACATCCGCATCCGCAAACGCTTCTACAGTAGGAAAGCGCTCAAAAAGCGCAGGCGTGACAAGATTCACACGCTTGTCGGTGCACTGAGCGGACAGTCGGGTCGCGATAAGCAGCTCATGCGGCTGTGAATAGATAAGTGCACATTTTACCTCAGGGTATTCTGTTTTAAGCAGCTCTATCATTTTTGCTGCGGCTTTTTTTCGGTCACGGCGCATTTTGATGCTCCTTTCTTATTAAATATCTCTTTTTGCTTTCAGGCACATGCTGTCCTGCTTATTTGCAAGCTCACTGTCAAAGCGATCGTATATCATGCCGATTTGCATTCTTTGATATTCTGTCATATAATTTCTCCTATAATTTACGCCGCCTGAAATACAGGCGGCGTCACAGTCAATCTTCGTTTTCGTCAGAGCTTTCGGCTTCAGGCTCAGACCTTGATGCACGGACTTTTATTATGCATCGGTCCTCTATATTCAGTGCGACAAGATGGACTCCGTCGTAATCCACGCTGGGAGGTACGATCTCATCCCCCTCGGGAATGTAGCCGAGCTTGTCGGTTATGAAGCCTGCGATCGTTTCGTACTCGTGCTCCTCGGGGAGGGCTGCTCCGAAAAGTGCAAACACTTCTTCGGGGTCAGTTTCTCCGTCGATATCATACTGCCCATCGCCGATCTTCACTATCTGCGACCGTTCATCATCGTACTCGTCCTGGATATTGCCCATTACAGCCTCGATTATGTCCTCAAGTGTAACGATACCTGCGGTGCCGCCGTATTCGTCCACCACTACCGCCATGCCTGATTTCAGCGAGGTCAGCGACTGGAAGGTGTCTGAACAGGGACATGCCTCGGGAATAAAAATGACATCACGCAGGAAATCTGCCATATTGAAGGCGGAAAGCTCCTTTTCTCCCACAAGACACAGCAGATCCTTTACGATAAGTATACCGATGATCCTGTCGATGCTTCCGTCGTACACAGGTATTCTGGAAAAACCCTTATCAAGAGCCAGATAAATGATATCGTCCAGCGATACATTCTTTTCGACGCCAACGATATTCGTGCGGTGGGTCATGACATCCGCAGCGGTAAGGTCGTCAAATTCAAAGATGTTGTTTATCATCTTTGCGGACGTTTCCTCTATGACGTTATCTCCGTCACCGTCACTGTCGGGGGTCTTAGCAAGGGTCTCCACCATGGACATTACCTCATCCTCGGTAACTACCATGTAGTTTACGCCCAGAGCTTTTTTCAGCAGCTTCGTTATTCCTTTGTTTAGTGCTATGAGCCAGCCCAGAAGGAATCTGCGGACCTTGTGCTCCTTAGGTTTTTCAGTGGTTTCGTTTGTAGTGGTACTTCGACTGTCTGCGTCCATGGCTACTCCTTTTCAGATGAAAAATGTTTATCATATGCCGAAAAGCGTTTCGGCGTTCTGTTTTGTTATTTTAATAAGCTCCTCGGTGGATACGCCCTTTATCTCTGCCATCTTCTCGGCAGTAAAGCGCAGCATCGTACTGTCGCAGCGCTTTCCTCTGTATGGCACGGGCGCCATATACGGGCAGTCCGTTTCCAGCAGGAGCCTGTCCAGCGGCACTGCTTCGCATGCGGCGAGCGCTTTTTTGGCGTTTTTAAAGGTCAGCACGCCTGTGAAGCCGACATACATTCCGAGCTTTACCACCTCTGCGGCAGTTTCGGCGCTGCCCGAAAAGCAGTGCAGCACGCCACGTGGCAGATGCTTTTTCAGTATGTTCATCGTGTCCTCGCACGCATCACGGGAGTGTATTATTACAGGTCTTGAGAGTTTTTTTGCAAGCTCCAGCTGCTTTTCGAATACCTCTGCCTGTATTGCCTTGTCGGTATTGTCGTAATGATAGTCAAGTCCTATCTCGCCGAGTGCGCAGACCCTGTCGTCCTGCATCATGCTCTCCACCTGCGATGACCAGTCGGTCGGCAGGTCGTAGCAGTTTTCAGGGTGCACTCCTGCGGCAGCATATACGAAGCTGTAGCGGTGTGCAAGAGCGATCTCCTCACGGCTCGATCTGAGGTCATAGCCGACTGCGATGACCTTTTCTATTCCGTGAGAGGGCATGCTGTCGAGAAGCGGGAAAAGCTCCTCGCCGAAGTCCTCTTCAAGATAATGTGCGTGTGTATCAATAATTCCCATTGGGTATATCACCGTTGCCTGTTATTTAAAATAGTCCAGCACAAGAGCCTTTGTTTCGTAGCATTCAAGGGGAAGCCTGCCCCTGCCGCCGAAAAGCTTTTCGGTATCGTTGAATGCGCCGGTAAACGACTGCTCCAGCATGGTCATCTTGTCCTCGCCGTCCAGCGAAACGCAGTCAAAGAACATCGTAAGCCTTTGTGCGGTAGGCTCCGCCGCCCAGCTTTCAGCGCTGTTGTCCACCTTTCCGTAGAGTGCGCTGAGCTGTCCCAGAAGCTCTTCCGCATACAGCTTTGCACCGACGCTTGGGACATTGCCCGAAAGCACCTCGCCCTGTTTTACGAACATGGCACGGATTATGTGTCGAACACCCTCGACCATCAGCTCGGCTTTTCCCTTGCCCTCGCCCTGCTTTACAGCGCCCACCTTATCCTCGGCATTTTCACGCTGGAGCAGGTTGTTGTCGCTGTTCTGCTTTTTGGCTGAGCTTCTCGTGTAGGCAGGTGTATAGGCCTGCTGCGATCTTATAAAGCTGTCGGTGTGCTCGGAGGCCATAGTGGAGGTCTTGTGCTCCGTTCTCTGCTCTGCAGATTTGGTAAGTGTGGTCTGGTTTACTGATGCGATATTCGCCATTCTCGAAATGTCCACTATGATCCCTCCTTTGATGTCATTTTATGCGTAGAATAAGTTATCTGATAGTGCTGCCGTTGGGTACATCGCTGTCAAGGAAGATGACTCTCACGTCATTTTCTCCTGCGTCGACCGCAAGTATCATGCCTTGGCTCTCCTCGCCGCAGAGCTTTGCAGGCGCAAGATTTGCAACGAACACGATCTTCTTTCCGATGAGATCCTCGGGAGCGTACCACTGTGCGATTCCCGATACGATCTGTCTGCCGTCCCTGCCGTCGTCTACCTGCAGCTTAAGCAGCTTCTTTGCCTTCTTTATCTTCTCACATGCGGTGATCTCACCGCTGCGCAGCTTAACATTTGCAAAATCCTCAATGCCGATCACATTCGCCTTGTCAAGATCCTCGTCCTCACGGTAGGTCTTGGCAGGCTTGAGCATTGCGTTAAGCTCCTCTATCTCCTTGTCCATATCAATTCTGGGGAA
>JAGAKC010000104.1 GCA_017848155.1 Oscillospiraceae bacterium
AAGCTGCGCAGCTATGACGGCGAGGTGTTCCTGCTGTACATTGCGTGGTATGGTCTTGGCAGAGTGTTCATCGAGGGCATGAGGACAGACAGTCTTATGGCAGGCGATCTGAAGATATCCCAGATAGTTGCGGGTGCTTCGTTCGTTGCGGCACTGGTGCTGTTTATCATATTCAAGGTGATCACCGAGCAGAAGAAGATACCACTTTACGTAAACACCGAGGAGTGTGCAAAGCAGCTTGCCGCTGACAGGGCAAAGGACGAGGAGCGTGCAAGGCTCCGTGCCGAGAGGAAGGCAGTAAAGGAAGGCGTTGCACAGAGCATACTTGCGGATGACGACGAGCCTGACCCCGATGACGGAGAGTTTAAGGATGACAGCGAATATCAGGATGAGATAATCGACTACACTGACGACAATAACGACAACAGCGACGAAAATGACAGCGGTGATACCGCTGAAAATGAAGATACTGACGAAAACAATGAAAGTGAGGAAGAATGATATGGCAGCACAGATAATCGACGGAAAGGCAGTTTCCGCAAAGGTGAAGGAAGAGGTAAGACAGGAGATAGAGCGTGAGGGTCTTGAGGTAGGACTTGCGGTGGTCATAGTCGGCGACGACCCTGCAAGCCGTGTGTATGTGAACAACAAGAAAAAGGCATGCGAGGTGTGCGGAATAAAGAGCTTCGAGTATGCGCTTCCCGCAGAAACTACCGAGGAGGAGCTGCTGGCGCTGGTGGACACATTGAATGCTGACAAGAATGTGAACGGTATACTGGTACAGCTTCCGCTTCCGAAGCACCTCAACGAGGAAAAGGTGATAGAGCGTATCTCCCCCATGAAGGATGTTGACGCTTTCCATGCCGCAAACGTTGGTAAGATCATGATTGGAAATTACGCTTTCCTGCCCTGTACTCCTGCCGGCTGCATGGAGCTTATCCACAGCGCAGGCATTGATGTAAGCGGCAAGGAGTGCGTTGTCATCGGCCGCTCCAACATCGTTGGCAAGCCCATGGCTATGCTGCTGCTGCACGAAAACGGTACAGTTACCGTGTGCCACTCCCGTACAAAGGATCTTAAGGAGGTCTGCCGCCGTGCGGATATCCTGGTGGCAGCTGTGGGCAGAGCAGGCTTCGTTACAGCTGACATGGTAAAGGACGGCGCTGTTGTCATCGACGTTGGTATCAACCGCAACGCAGAGGGCAAGCTGTGCGGTGACGTGTGCTTCGATGAGGTTGCTGAAAAGGCTTCCTACATAACTCCCGTACCCGGCGGCGTAGGTCCCATGACCATCGCAATGCTGATGAAGAACACTGTAATGGCAAAGAGGATACAGTCCGAATGAAAAACGGCTCAAAGACCTTTTTCAGAAATGCGGTGCTGATGACCCTTGCTGACCTTGTCATCATCCTGTTCATGCAGGAGTGGGGAGTGGCTCAGGTCATCATCGTGCTGCTGGTCACACTTCTGGCGGCAGGTCAGTGGCTGCTGTGGGCGTATATGAGGAAGAGCAGATGAACGATGTTATCATCCATTATGACAGGCTCATAGATGAGGACAACGACCCATTCCGTGACCCACCGCCCCTTAGAGAATACATGGACAAGTGGGACGGTGCTGATTTCATTTCAGCGCTTGCACTTAAAAAGAATGATTCTGTGCTGGAGATAGGTATAGGTACGGGCAGGCTTGCCGCAAAAACGGCACCGTTGTGCGCTTCACTGACAGGTATCGACATTTCCCCTAAGACTATACGAAGGGCGGAGGAGAACCTTTTGTATCTTGAAAATGTTCAGCTTATCTGTGGTGATTTCCTGCAGTACAGCTTCGTTCAGAGCTTTGATGTGATATATTCTACGCTGACGTTCATGCATTTTGAGGATAAGTACATGGCGGTATCAAAAGTAGCGGCAGTGCTCAGTGACGGAGGGCGTTTCGTGCTGTCCGTTGACAAGGATAATTCGGGTTTCATCGACATGGGTAATTATCGCTTGACTACATATCCTGACAGTCCAGAGAACATTGCACGATGTGCAGAGCGGTGTGGAACGCTGAAGCTTAAGCAGGAGCTTGAAACAGAGCTTGCGCATATACTGGTGTTTGAGAAACGACACTGACCCGAAAAACGATCGGGGGCGGCACTCCCGAAAGCAGGAGTATCCGTCCCCGACGTTTTGTATATCATGCGGCTCAGAGCCCGAAGCTCACCGATAATGCGCTGTTCACCTGTGACATGGCGTCGCTGTCAAGCTCGCCCATGCGCTCCTTAAGACGCCGTTTGTCCAATGTACGGACCTGCTCGAGAAGAACGACAGAGTCCTTTGCAAGACCGCAGGAAGCGGCGTTGAGCTCGATATGTGTCGGAAGCTTGTTTTTTTCCTTCTGGCTGGTTATCGCAGCGGCGATAACAGTGGGGCTGTGCTTGTTTCCGATATCATTCTGCACGATCAGCACAGGTCTTACACCGCCCTGCTCGGAGCCTACGACGGGACTGAGGTCGGCATAGTATATCTCTCCTCGTTTTACTAACATTTTAAGATCATTCCTTTCATTGAAACATATGGTCACGCTTTACCTGTCACCGTTATTATTGCCTGACGATTTTGCGGATATTCAGATAATAAGCCTGTGATCACTACTATTTTATTCGGCGTTATCAAATATGGTTACGCTGTCCGAAGGAGCAGTAACATGTCACAATTAAGCTGGGACAGGCTTCTGTCCCCAAAGCGCAGCAGGGAGTACGTCCGCCGCAGCGAAAATGATGTGCGTTCGGAATTCCGCAAGGATTATCACCGCATAATCGGCAGCGCATCCTTCCGCAGGCTGCAGGATAAAACGCAGGTCTTTCCGCTTGACAGGGGCGATTTTGTCCGCACAAGGCTGACCCATTCGCTGGAGGTCAGCTCCTTTGCAGGCTCACTTGGCGATACGGTATTCCGCAGGCTCTTGTCCGAGGGAAGAGAGGGCGTGACCGAGGCACTGCGTGAGGCTGCGTGCGATATACTGGAGTGCGCAGGGCTCGTGCATGATATCGGAAATCCGCCGTTCGGACATTTCGGCGAATACACGATACGTGAGTGGTTCGGTGAAAACCTGTCAAAGCTCAGCTTTATGGGCAGGCCTGTCGTGGAGCTTCTGGACGAGCGCATGAAGGGCGATTTCCTCAATTTCGAGGGCAATGCACAGGCGCTGAGGGTGCTGACAAAGCTGCATTACCTTATCGACGAGAACGGAATGAATCTCACCTATGCGCTGCTGAATACTATAATAAAGTACCCTGTGACCTCTCTTG
>JAGAKC010000105.1 GCA_017848155.1 Oscillospiraceae bacterium
CGCCGCTGTCGAAGCCATGTATTCCCGTAACGCATTTAAGCGTAGTGGTCTTTCCTGCGCCGTTATGTCCGATAAAAGCGTAGATGTCGCCCTTTTCCACATGGATATTGACGTCCTGTACGCCTTTGTCGCTACCCTTGTATTTTTTGCAGAGGTGATTTATCCTTAACATTTTCGTTCTCCTTTTCCGTATAATATGCTCCTTTTATATGCGTGATATGAATATATCAATGTTGCGGCTACCGCCACAGCAATTATACCGAGCAGAATATAAAATACTGTCATTCCTCTGAATATAAGCGACTCCGCAATTATCAGCACTCCTGACGCAAACAACATTCCACCGCCGAAACGGTTGCTGTACTGCCATGCAAGTTCGTTCTTCATGCTCCACGGAGTTCTTACTCCAAGCACCGCACCAAGCCGTGCTTTGGGTATAATATTTCCTACTGCCACATACAGCGCACCAAGCGCACAGCATATCACAGAGCTAAGCTCAGCAGGCATCGCACCGCTGTTCTCCTCGCCCATGGATATCAGATGAAACGTCATGATCCCCTGCCCTGCAAGCACGAACACCTCATATGCAAGCAATATCACAAACAGCACCTTTCCGTTGCTCTTGATACGCACCGCTGTCTTTTCGTCTGCGGAACTAAGCCTTTTCTCTCTGACTCTTATATAAACTGCCCAGATGACTGACGCTACAGCTGCTATCAGAGGAAAAATAAAGAGCCAGTACTTGCTTCCCCTGTTTCCAACCTCGCCGATGACGTTATAATTTATCGGTACTTCGTCAGGCAGAAAGTTCATCGCCGCTGCCGCTGCGATAAGCGATACCGCCGCAATCACAGGCATTATTCTATTTCTCATTCTTACCGCCTCCAAACTGACCGAACCACATCATCATCTCGTCGAAAATGCTGGTGTTAAGCTCGTAAAAAATAAAATTCTTCTCCTTGTACTCCCTCACCATATCAGCCTTTTTCAGCAGCTTGAGATGGTACGAAAGCGCCGCAGGAGTTATATTCAGCTTTTCTGCGATATCGCCCGCACTCATCCGCCCGACACGGAGCATGACCAGTATCTCACGACGCTGAGGGTCGGAGAGTATTTTAAATGTATCTGATATGCTCGTTTTTCTCACCCTTTCGACCTATTTAAAATTTTCTTTAAATAGATTATAACTCATCGTTTACATTTTGTCAACAGGTATTTAAAAAATTTTTTAAATACCTGAAAATATGCGTGCGAGATCATCAGAAGTTATTCCAGATAAAGCAAAGCTCCCCGATCAGGATGACAAGGGAGCTCTAAACATATGGCTGATATCTGTGCGTTGATACAGACCCGGATGAAACTGCACTGCCGTATTTGTCTGACCGGATCGCATACCTCCCCCGAACGAAGAGTACGAAGATATTACTTCACTTTCCAGTGGTCAAGCTGTGGAAGCTGTGCCTCGAAATAGGCTCTTGCCTGTTCGGGCGGGAAGTTTTCATTTGACATATGTTCAACAAGGAAATCGGTCAGCTGTCCGATACTCGTATAAACAAACTTCCCACCTGTATAACACCATTTGCAATATTCCTCGTTAAAAGCTCCGTCAGTTTCTTTGCTGATAACGGAGTCCTCCAGCGGCATTCCGCAGCACTGACAGATAAGCTTTCTCGGGGAGCCTAAAAGAGTATTGATAGACACATCGAACAACCCTGACAGCAGTTTCAGTGTGTCAGTGTTCGGTACAGTATCGCCGTTCTCCCAACGGGAAACAGCCTGTCTTGTAACAAAGACCTTTTCCGCAAGCTGGTCCTGTGACAATCCGTTTTTCGTGCGTAGCTCAAATAATATATCCTTAGTTTCCATATTACTCACCTCAGTGACAGTATACCACTTTAACGCAGACTTTTCAAGCAACTGCCTGTTGCTATTTCTGAATACCACAAACTGCTGACATCAACAGGTAGGGATAGCTAAGGAGATACCTGTCTGAATCAACAAACAGGCGATTGAGCGATAACGGAATTTTGTGAAATTACAACAAAAATAGAAAAAGTGTATTGACATCATCGGTTCACAGTGCTAAAATATAAAAAACTGAATAGTTCAAAGGCGTTGACGAAGACGGAAGCTACAGGTCGTTTTCCCAGAGAGTCGGGGCAGGTGCGAGCCCGATAAAACACAGTAGATATTCCCATCCCTTCCGAGCCGGAAGCCCCAAAGGTTCTGACACCCAGTAGGCGTTTCCCGAGTATGCTGCGTAAGTGCATAGAGGTTGTC
>JAGAKC010000106.1 GCA_017848155.1 Oscillospiraceae bacterium
ACGAAATCGATTTTCCTTAAGGGAAAATCGAAGAAAAAATCTTGCAATTTGCGGCGAATGCCGCAAATCGGGGACATGCACATGATAAGAGATTTTACTGTGAGTCGAGGAAGATACGCTGAGGCGAGATTTTTGCGGTTTCGGAACGAAATCGATTTTCCTTAAGGGAAAATCGAAGAAAGAATATAAGATAGAGGAGGGGCACAGAAAATGAATATGGTAAAGCTTGAACGTATCACAGATATGCTGAGAGCACAGGTCAATGACGGCTCCGTAAAAGGCGCTTCCGCAATGGTCCTGAAAAACGGTCAGCCGATATACCGTGCCAATGTGGGCATGGCAGACGAAGCGAGAGGAATAAAGTGGACCAACGACACTATCGTGCGTCTGTATTCCATGACAAAGCCGATCACTGCCGCCGCTGCTATGATACTTTTCGACAGGGGACAGCTTGATCTGCAGGACAAGGTGGAGTGGTTCATTCCGGGCTTCAGAGATCAGAAGGTGCTCACCAATGACGGAACATTTCCTGTCAATACACCTGTAACGATCAAGAATCTGCTGGATATGACTTCGGGATTATGTTATCCCGATGGCTGGTTCCCTGCAGGCGCAGAGATGCAGAAGCTGTATGACCGCCTTGATGCGGAGTACAAGGACGGCAAGCCCTCCGATACACTTACATATGCAAATCTCATAGGTCAGCAGCCGCTTGCATTCCAGCCGGGCGAAAGATGGATGTACGGCACCAGCGCCGATATCCTTGGTGCGGTGATCGAGGTCATCTCAGGGAAAAAATTCGGTGACTTCCTGCGTGAGGAGCTTTTTGAGCCGCTTGGGATGAAGGATACGGATTTCTATGTACCCGAGGATAAGCTTGACAGATTTGCCGAAAACTACGAGCCTAAGGACGGAGAGCTGGTTCCCTGCCTGTGGCAGCATCTGGGACTTACCTACCTCTGCCGAAAGAAGCCTGAGTTCGAGTCTGGCGGTGCAGGACTCTGCTCCACGATGGACGATTATGCAGCATTTGCGACGATGCTGCTGAACAAGGGCGAGTACAACGGCAGACGTATACTAAGCGAAAATGCAGTGAGGTATCTCACCTCGCCGCAGCTGAATGAAAAGCAGCAGAATAGCCTTGACTGGGATTCGCTCGTGGGATACAGCTACGGCAATCTTATGCGCATCTGCAAGGATGAGTGCGGCGCAGCAGGCATAAGCACACGCAAGGGAGAGTACGGCTGGGACGGCTGGCTTGGCTGCTTCTTTGCAAACGATCCCGAAAATAAATATACGTTCCTGTACTTCATCCAGCGCTGCGGCGGACTTGGACAGCGCCCTATCCGCATGATAAAGCAGATAGTATACGGCGCAGAGAACTGATATAAACAACATCCCCGAGATCAAAGGATTTCGGGGATGTATTATTTAAGAGCAAAAAAAACCCGCAGACAAGGGGGTGTCTGCGGCAAAGTCAAAACAATGCGCCGACCGCTTGGGGAAAAGCGGGTTTGTTCGGCAAAATAATTGGGGAAAATATATTAAGAAGTATGTTAGCTATAAAGCTACAATACTGTCTTGCGCAATATTTATTACTCTTATATTATAGCATTGAACAAGCTATTTTTCAACTCACAAAACTGACAAAAATTCCATGTTGAAATTGTTCATTATATCCATTGTATCACAAAGCAGGTGAGATGACTCCCGACAAAGCAGCCGAAAGCATCAGCACCAACGGCATGGTAAGCATGCTTGCTATCGTGGACAGCGCAAAATGATTGGATGCGTATTCCGCATTTCGGTTATGATTATAGGCAAACATTATCGTGGCAGATGCGGTAGGTGCTGCCGCCGCAATAAGTATGGTGTCGATTATCAGCTTAGGCACGCCCAGAAGCGTCAGCGGCACGAACATCACCGTAAGCACGGCAGGCACCAGTATCAGCTTGAACAGCTGTACATAGTATACCCTTGGGCTACGGAATGCGGAAAGCAGACCTGCCTTTGCAATGGTCGCACCAGACACTATCATTGCAAGCGGCGTGTTCAGCGCACCCAGATAGTCAAGCGGAGTCTGCAATATACCGGGCAATCTCAGACCTGTAAAGAAAAACACCAGTCCAAGCGCAATAGAAAGTATAGCAGGCGAGATAAGCACCTTAAGAACAGTTTTTGCCGTGTCAGAAGCGGACTTGCGCTCACCGCCCTGCATCGTCATGACGCCATGCGTCCACATGAACAGGTTGAATACCGTGATGTAGCCCGTAAGATAAAACACGCCGTCATTTCCGAAGGTCGCCTGTACAAGCGGAATACCCATAAATGCGCAGTTGGAATAGCTTATGGCAAAGCGTTCCGTTTCAAAATCACTCTTTGTACGCCTTACCGCAAGCATAGAGAACAATATCAGCACCACATGAGATACTACGGCAAGACCAGCCGCAATAAGCAGACCCGTAAGCATTTCGGGCGCAAAATCGGTCTGATATGAGTTAAAGATCACTATAGGATTGATTATCTTGATCGCAATAGCAGAAAGCTGCTTGGTGCTGTCCTCGGACAGAAAATCCTTCTTGAAAAGAAAATAGCCGAAAAACAGCAGTATAAACATTATCACTGCCTGGTAGGCGATCACAAGTGCGGAGTCCATTCTTTTGTCCCTCTCTTTTTTATCTTTGCAGACATATTATACTCCTTTTTCGCAGATTAATCAATACAAAAAACCGTGTTTTTCTGTCGCATGTCCGACTTTTGTGCAAAAGCCAGCGCAGCGGTCTGCTATTAATTACACAGGTATTATTCGATGGCTGTCTGTACAAGGGTGATGCTTTTGTGAAATTTTTCATTTGGGACTTGATTTTTTCTGAAAATGTGATATAATATTTTTAGCACTCCCCATAAGAGAGTGCTAAAAAATAAAAACATACGGCATCTGCCGCAATATACAGAAAAACGAGGAGCTGATAACAATGGAAACAAAAGAATTTAAGGCGGAATCCAAACGACTGCTTGAGATGATGATAAACTCCATCTACACTCATAAGGAGATATTCCTGCGTGAGCTTATCTCCAACGCAAGCGACGCCATGGACAAGCTGTATTTCAGATCTATGAGCGAGAACACAGGTATCACACGTTCTGATATGGCTATCAGGATAGAGGCTGACAAGGATGCGAGAACTCTTACCATCACCGATAACGGAATCGGAATGACAAAGGAGGAGCTTGAAAACAACCTCGGTACCATCGCAAAGAGCGGTTCTCTTGCATTCAAGACAGAGAACGAAAAGGTCGATGACGTAAACATCATCGGTCAGTTCGGTGTCGGCTTCTATTCTGCTTTCATGGTAGCAAAGAAGGTCACTGTAATCTCAAAGGCATATGGCAGCGACAGCGCGTTCCTGTGGACAAGTGAGGGCGTTGACGGCTACTCCATAGAGGACGCAAACAAGGATTCTCACGGTACAAAGATCATTCTTGAGATCAAGGATAATGCTGAGGACGAGAATTACGACGAGTTCCTTGCACCTTACAAGATCAAATCGCTTATAAGAAAGTATTCCGATTACATCCGTTATCCTATCACGATGGACGTGGAGCACGAAAGACTGAAGGAGGGCACGGAAAACGAGTACGAAAAAGAGATCGTTACCGAAACTCTCAACAGTATGACGCCTATCTGGAAGAAGTCCAAGTCTGAGCTTAAGGACGAGGAATACAACCAGTTCTACAAGGACAAGTACTACGATCACGAGGATCCCATTGCGCATATCCACACCAGCACAGAGGGAACTGCGACTTATACTGCGCTTATGTATATCCCTGCAAAGGCGCCTTATGATTACTATTCAAAGAACTACGAAAAGGGACTGCAGCTTTATTCCAGCGGTGTAATGATAATGGAAAAATGCGGCGATCTGCTTCCTGACTATTTCAGCTTTGTAAGAGGTCTTGTGGACAGCGAGGACCTGTCGCTCAATATCTCCCGTGAGATGCTCCAGCACGACAGACAGCTTAAGCTTATCGCAAAGAGCCTTGAAAAATCCATCAGGAACGAGCTGAAAAAGCTGCTTAAAAACGATCGTGACAGATACGAAAAGTTCTTTGACAGCTTTGGTATGCAGCTCAAATACGGCATATATGAGAGCTTCGGCGCAAACAAGGAGAATCTGCAGGATCTGCTGATGTTCAAGAGCAGCTTCGGCAGCGGTTATGTTACACTTGAAGAATATGTTTCCCGTATGAAGGAGGAGCAGAAGTACATCTACTTTGCAAGCGGTTCTTCCGTTTCAAGGATAGAGGGTCTGCCCCAGACGGAGCTTGTCAAGGACAAGGGTTATGAGATACTGTATTTCACAGACCATGTAGACGAGTTCACTGTACAGATGATGCACGACTACAACGGCAAGGAGTTCAGATCTGTTTCCGCAGACGATCTCGGACTTGAGAGCGAGGCAGAAAAGGAAGAGATCAAAAAGGCAGAGGAGGACAGCAAGGAGCTGTTCGACTTCATGACAGAGAAGCTTGCAGGCAAGGTAAAGGCTGTAAAGCTGTCCAGACGCCTTAAGACTCACCCTGTATGCATCACCAGCGAGGGCATGCTGTCCGTTGAGATGGAAAAGGTGCTTTCCGTAATGCCCGAGGAGCAGGCACGCTCCGCAAAGGCACAGAAGATACTTGAGATAAACGCCGAGCACCCCATATTTGCAAAGCTGAAGGCGCTTTATGCCGCTGATAAGGATGCTGTAGCAGAGTATGCAGACATTCTTTACTGTCAGGCTCTTCTTATAGAGGGCATGGCTATAGACGACCCTGTAGGCTTTACAAATAAGCTTTGTGAGATCATGTCGAAATAATAAACAACTCCGCACAGTTGATCTGTGCGGAGTGAAACCGTCGAAAAAGTCCCGTTGGGACTTTTTCACCGAAGCATCCGCACTACCCGCACTCGTTGACGGCGATGCCGTCAACTCGCACAGTTGTGCGGATAGAAGTTATTTTTCCAACGCACATGTCGCCGGAAAAATTAATTAAAAAAAGCCTGCTTCGCAGGCAGAAAAATAGTTTTTCGACAAGCTGACTCCGCACAGTTGATCTGTGCGGAGTATTTTTGTGCTGTTTATCGGATTATGTCCTCAAAATTTGATACGGGCATAGGCTTGTAGTAATAGTAGCCCTGTATCATATCGCATCCAAGCTCTCGCAGGAAGGTCACCTGCTCATCAGTCTCTACACCCTCTGATACTGTTGTGAGCTTAAGGTTTTTCGCAAGCTCCACAACAGAGGTGATGACCGCCTTGTTCTTTTCAGTCAGGTCGTTTCTGAGGAAGAAACCACCGTCTATCTTAAGCGTATCAAACGGCAGCAGCGTAATGAGATTGAGCGATGAATAGCCTGACCCGAAATCATCTACAGATATCCTGAAGCCAGCTTCCTTGAGCCTTGTCATTATATCCAGCAGACGGTTCATGTTTTCGGTCAGCATGCTTTCTGTAATTTCAAGCTCTATCATATTGCGTGGTACACCAAGATTGTCCACCAATGCACATATCTTGTCAGGGAAGGTCTCGTCACGCATATGCTGACGTGATACGTTCAGAGAGATCGTCGGTATCTTCTTTCCGTCACGCATCCAGCGCTTGATATCTGCTATAGCGCTGCGGTATATCGCAAAATCCATATCAGTGATAAAGCCGTTCTGCTCGAATACAGGCACGAATTTTCCCGGAGAGATCATCTCGCCGTCGGGCCTTATCCAGCGCACCAGCGCTTCTGCACCTACTATCTCGCCTGTTTCTGTGCATACCTTTGGCTGGTAGAACACCTTGAACTCGCCGTTATCCAGCGCCTCCACCATGTGAGTTTCCACATACTGACGGGTCTGCATCTCCTCTCTCAGCGTGTTGTCATAGAATGCAACAAGATTCGATGTGTAGTACGCCTTGTTCTTTATCGTTTTCTGCGCAAGCAGTGCACGGTCAAGCGCCGCCATGATGCTTGAGCTTTCGCCCGTCAGCTCATATGCTCCCGCAATTATGTATATCTGCAGTCCTGTTTTTTCCATGACCTGAGATTGTGCACTCTGGAACATCTGGTTCAGTCGTGTCAGAAGATCGTTGTTGTTCGTGTTTCGGTAGAGAGCCACGAATCTCGCACCTTCCGAGCGGCAAAGAAGCTCTCCCGCACCAATCGATGATTGCAGTATATCCGCCACACTTATAAGTACAGTATTACCACATTCGTAACCGCTGGACTCATTCAGCCTGCGGAAGTTAGCAATGCTTATCACGGCGATATATCCGTATTCGGGATTCTGAGCGGTAAGCCGCATTGCATCCACAGCGAAGCTGTCAAAGCTCATAAGACCTGTCAGCGAATCACGGGTCCTTATCTTTCCTATGCACGGAGTTATGTCAGCCGTGCTTATCGCATAACGAGCACTGCCATCCTCAGCCGCATAGTGAGAAGCCGTAATATCCAGCCAGCGATTGGTGTCTTCCTTGTAATATGCCGCCGACGCTTTAAGCTGTCCTGCTTTCAGCTGGTGAGTAGGGCAATCCGCACAGGGCGCATCAAGCCCTCTGATCTTTTTATAGCATATGTCGCCTTTTTTCAGGCCATAGCTTTTGGCTGCATTTTCACTGAAATAATCTACTGTGTATGTATCAGGGCAGATAGTAAATCCTTCAATGTTAAGGTCATTGATAACAGATATGGCAAAGCTTGAACGCTTGCTTGCGTAGATATAGTCGTAATACCGTGTAAACAATGCGTCAAGGGTATTGCTTAATGCCTCTATCACACCGATGTCAGACTCCTGCCATGTGATAGGCATATCCGATACCAGTGCAAAGTAGCCTACCACCGCATCTTCTGTCCTTATAGGGCAGCATACTGCATTTGTGGCCCCGTTGACAAGCGTAAGACCATATTTTTTATCAGCACTTTTATCTGCGGCGATTATTATGCGCTTTTCAGTTTTAAGAATACCAAGCAGCTGCTCAGTAGAAACAGCAGGTATGACAGCAGGAACAGAATCATCTTTTTTGCCGCTCTTTGTCCATGGCATGTACGTATCCTCAGAGCCATCTATGATCCTGACCAGCTTAATGCTGCTGCATTCTGTATATTCTCCCACCAGACGGAATGCGCCTGACAATGCATTGCGGACTTTTTCTTTATCTGTAAGCGCAAGATTGAGCAGGTGATATATCCTTTCCGTACCGACCGCATCAGAAATACCTTCAAGGATATCCTCTTCAGACTCTGTGCTGATATCCGAACGGATAAGCATCGACGCATTATAATGCATAAAGCCGTTTCCGCCCTTCATCGCTGCGGCACTGAAAGCGGCATACGCTTCTTTGTAGGCTGTATCATAAGCCTTGTGGTTCACGAACATGGAGATCCCGGCACTGACTGTGATCATTTTACCGTTCTGACCGTCACTGAACTGGAAATCATGGAACCTGAATATCACCCTTGTCACTATGGCATTCAGATTTGGTATATCACTGAAACGCACATAAAAAGCAAATAGACCGTCCTTTATCCGTGAATATGCGCTGCCCTGTTCCACTGCGCTTTGTCCTTTAAGGATCTTTGCAAGGGCACACTGTATATTATCGATCTCGGAAATATCAGCTATTTCATCAAATCTGTCAAGACCTACGATCACCAGGGCAGAGGTCTTTTCGCAGTTTTCGGTCAGCTTATTTTCCACAAGCTCACGAAATGCATCGTACACAAGCGCACCTGTCAGCTGATCACGACGACCGTCAGATACGATACCCGTGCCGCCCTTTTCTTCGGTAACATCAAGAGTTCTGCCTACAACACGCACAGGATTTCCGTTTTCATCAAAAACAGTCTTTCCTTCATATCTGAACCATACTATATCACTGTAATCATTGACCACACGGACATCATAGCGTATCTCCTTATCTCCACGCTCCATAGCGTCGCAGAATTTGTGGAAAACAGGGATATCGTCCACATAAACAGATCCCCAGCTGATTATCGTATCTCTGAAATGTACGATAGGATCCAGCTCGGTCTCATATATACCATTCAGCTTCTTGTACTGATAGCATATATCATCGGCGATATCGTACTCCCACAACCCGAAATTGCTGTATTCGGAAGAAATTTTTACCTTAAGCGATTCTGCACGCACGGCAAGTTTAAGGTTACGGACTTCTTTGTCGCTGTCGGCAAGTCTGGCTTCAAGCTCCTGTATCCTTTTTTCATAATCGAGATTGCAGCTCATCCGTGATCACCTTCCATCATGTTTTTCAAGCTGCCCGAAGGCACAGTTATACTTATTATATAATTATAACTTATGCCCAATGTTTTATCAAGCATTTTATTCTCGTTTGTGTAAATCGCCTGTAAATTTTGTGCATTATACACTATCATTTTATATGTCGCAGAAATGATCGGCAGCGCTATCCAGCGCATACGCAAGATTTTCGGGATCAGTCATACGATGATCGCTGTTTTCGATACAGATACTTCTGATCGTAGGATTCAGCTCAAGAAATCTTTCGGTATCAGCAGGACAGACCAGCTCGTCCCGTCCTGACCATATCGTAAGGAGCCTGTTGCCGCTCCATTTATCGCTGCTGCGCAGACAGCCATACTTCAAAAGCTCATCGTAAAAGCGGAACGGTATCTCGTATTCCTTTCCTATATTGAATCTGAATCCATATTTCTCAGCTTTTTCGATTGAAAAGCTGCTGTCGAACGCAGCTGATATCGCCAGAAGCGTCCGTGCCATGTTTACCGCCGGAACACGCAGCACTATTCTGTCATAGGGATCAGGCTTATGCTCCAGGCGGTTCAGAAGACACATTCCTCCAAAGCTTGTGGCAAAAGCATACAGCTTTCCACCGATCGTACTCTTTGCATACTCCTCAACATTGATGATCTCATCGATACAACGCTGAACACTCATTTCAGAAAATGGTTCCGTTCGTTCACCGTGAGCAGGGAGGTCAAAGGATATCACGCTTGATCCTTTTTCACACACACGCTTTGCCAGCATTTCTATTGCTGTGCTCTCTTTACTTCCCGCAAAGCCATGTACTGCTATAACAGCTCCCTGTGCATCCTTTGCGTTATAGATCTTCATAGGGATATTACCCAGAGTCAGGTATTTTATTTCCATATCTCACCTCTAGAAAAGGCATACGGAAATCCAGACAATGTTTCCGTATGCCTTTTTCATTTATTATTTTTCAGCGACATCCTGCTTATCTTCCATGCGGGCAGCTCTGTCTTTTGACCATAGCTCTTCAAAAGAATCCATGTTCATTGGCTTTGCAAAGTAGTAGCCCTGTACCATTGCACACTTGATCTCGGTCAGGAACTCCACCTGCTCCTTAGTTTCAACGCCCTCGGAGATGACCTCCATGTTAAGATTGGAAGCAAGGTCAACAACAGTCGATATGACAGCTCTTCCTTTTTCGGAGTTTACCGTGCCGTTGAAAAACTCACGGTCGATCTTCACCACATCTACAGGAATATCTTTCAGCATGTTGAGCGAAGAATATCCCGAACCGAAATCGTCCAGCGACAGCTTGAAACCGATGTCATGCAGCTTGTGCATGATAGTCAGCAGCTTTTCTGTATTCTCGGTAAAAACGCTTTCCGTAAGCTCCAGCTCGATATACTCGTAGGGTATCTCGTACTTGTCGACTATCTCACGCAGACGCCAGATATAGTCGTCATAATTGAGATGAAGTCTTGACTGGTTTACAGAAACGACAACAGGCTCGATACCGCTGTCTATCCAGCGACGCATCGCTCTGCATACCTCTTCAAGTATGAAGAAGTCCAGCTCCACAACAAATCCGTTTTTCTCGCTTATCGGAATAAAGTCGTTCGGAAATACAAAGCCGAATTCCTTGCTGTTCCAGCGTATAAGCGCCTCTGCGCCCTCGATATGACGTGATTTCAGACCGTATTTAGGCTGCAGATAACACTCAAATTCTCTCTGTGCCAACGCCACAGGCATGATATTCTCGTAGTCTTTTTCACGCAGCGCTTTTTCACGTATCTTTCCGTCATAGAAAGCAATGGAGGAATAATGCTGACCCTTCAGAGTCCTTTTTGCTATCTTACAACGGTCCAGCGCAATATTAAGATCGATATCGCTGCTTCCGTTGCTGCACTGTCCGAGCCTGCACACACCTGCGCTGAACACCACGGGATATTTCACAAAAAGTCCGTTGCGGCGGTCAAATTCAGAAAAGATCGTGTTAAGCCTTGCCGAAATGTCATTGTCGGTGGTATTGCGTATGATAACGGCAAAATTGTCATCAGAAAGCCTTGCAAATATCTCGTCGCTTTCAAGATTGTCCGCAATAGTCTTATGCAGGCGCACCAGCATCCTGTCGCCTTCCTCATAACCAAGACGGTCGTTGACGAATTTGAACTTATTGATATCGAACAGTGCCATTGCAAGCTTATCCGCAGGCATCTTTTTAAGCAGCTTTTTACCGTCGTCCATGAACTTTTGTTTGTTTCTTCCGCCTGTAAGAGTGTCGAGCCCATGAGCACGTCTGTTTCTGTAATGGATTATGAACATATACAGCAATCCGCTCATGACCACCACAAGGCAGGCAGCCAGCACGAAATAGAACACTTCGACGGGAAGCGTTGCTGACAATGCGGCATATCCTGTGGAAACGCTGTATTCATAGCTGCCGAGGATATCGCTGTAATTCTTGATCCTTGTTATGTTCTTTCCGATAATAAGCGGAAGCTCATCAGTACTGCTTTCAGCAAAAGCAAAGCATTCACTGTGTTTTTCTGCACTTACCCATGTAAGCGTGAAGCCGCTGTAGCCGTTGTTGATAGCATGAGAGATGTCATGAACACCTGCGCACACTGCATCAGCTTCGCCCTTCTTCACTGCGTCCATACATTCCTGCATGCTATCGTAATGCACGATCTTCCTGCTGGGAAAGCTCTGCTGGATATAATGTGTTATATCCACATAATCAGCAGGAACAGCTATCGTTACCGCCTTTGATGTATTGGTTTCTTTTTTCGCCGAAAAAACTATCGGGATGGCAATGAAAGGCGATGACAACCTGTATGACCCGTAAGACTCCATGCTGTCACGGTTTACTCCGCCGCATATAGCCTGTACCTCGCCTTTGTCAAGCAGCTCCACACACTCGTCAAGAGAATTGCATGTGCGTATGCTGATCTTAATTCCCGTATGATCCTGAACAGCGTCAATAATGGTACGCATATCACCCGTAAGCTCCCCTGTGCCGGAGTTGTATTCCTCCGACATGGTGGAATCAAGATTATAAGCGATAGTTATTTCGGGAGTGGATTCGATATAATTGATCTCAGAAAGACTATAACCGTATTTCGGCGCACCGTATTTCTCAATATGCTTTTTATACATCTCAGAGAAAAATGCGCTTGACGCCATATGTATTGAATTTAATGCCACATCCAGCTGACCCGCAAGCAACGGGTCTGAGCCTGTTGTAAGGAAATAGCAGTCACTTGTGCCGTGCTGATAGACTATAGTTTCGTGCTCCCAGCAACGGAAGCTTTCCTTGACCACTGCATCCAGCTTGCCGGATACAAAATCCTCGTGCATCTGTTCTTCCGTGGTGTACTCCACAAACTGTGCACCGTCGATCTCACCATAGATAAAGCTGTCGTTGATAAAGTATGCAGACTTATCCTCTGATAGATAACCAATGACAGAGGTCTTTAAAGCCGCTGTGTCAAAATATGCAGGAGTATCTTCATTACCGTCGTATACATATATTGCGGTAAACCTTTTTGTTATAGATACCGATGATAACACAGGAATATCCGCCTGGGATACTGACCGTGCATTTGTGTTATAATATTGTTCCATGAACGATTCGTATTCCTGTTCAGATACGCACGGCAAAATATCTATCTTGCCTTCTGCCAGCATCTTCAGCAGCTCGTCACGATTCGCTTCAACATAAGTATAACGATGTCCTGTATACCGCTGCAACTCATTAAGGTAATCATATGCTATACCGGAATACATTCCGTTTCCTGCATGGTCTATACCATAATCAGGGCATGCTCCAACCACGACCAGTTGCCCACGGTCAGCAGCAAAGCTTATTACAGGCATGCAGCATATACACATAACTGCTATAAGAAGCAGTGATATGATCCTTTTTGATCTGTTTCTATTCATACAAACCTCACGTTATTTGAGAATAATTGCTGTCAAGAGAATGATCTCTATAAAAATATCTTTTTAATACTTATTTATTATATCATTTTGCGCTTTGTTTTTCAATACTTTTGTACTAAAATCTCATATTTGAGCAACTTTCTTTAAACATTTTAGCTGTTTTTCACAAAAAACTTGACATATTTCAAAGTATCGTGTATAATAAAAGAGGTTGCTGAAATAGACATCAGTATATTATTTTATAATTCTTGTTTTTTAAGGAGAATGATCCTATGAAATGGTTTGAAAACGCAGTTTTTTATCACATTTACCCCATCGGATACTTTGGCTGCCCCCGTGTAAATGACCGTCAGTCGGAGCCGTCACATGTAATACTCCGCCTCATTGATGACATCCCTCATATCAAGGAGCTTGGCTGTAATGCGATCTACTTCGGCCCTGTCTTTGAGTCTGTTGCTCATGGTTACGATACGATCGATTACACTACCATCGACCGCAGACTCGGCACAAATGAAGACTTCAAAAAAGTGTGCGATGCACTTCACGAAAACGGCATAAAGGTAGTGCTGGACGGTGTATTCAACCACGTGGGCAGAGATTTCGGACCCTTCCTCGATGTGCGTGAGCACAAACATTCCAGCAGCAAAAAGGACTGGTTCCACATCGGCGACGGCAACTCGCCTTATAACGACGGCTTCTATTACGAGGGCTGGGAGGGTCACTATGAGCTTGTTAAGCTCAACCTTTTCAATCCCGATGTGAAGAACTATATCAAGGATTGCGTAACAGGCTGGAAGAATGAATTTGGTATAGACGGTCTGCGCCTTGACGTGGCATACTGTCTTGACCTGAACTTCCTCAGAGAGCTGCACGGTCACTGCAGATGGCTGTCAGAGGATTTCTTCCTGCTCGGCGAAACTCTCCACGGAGATTACAACACATGGATGAACGACGAGATGCTTGACAGCGTGACCAACTACGAGTGCTACAAGGGTCTTTTCTCCAGCTTCAATGACATGAATATGTTTGAGATCGCCCATTCCATCAATCGTCAGTTTGGCAGCGAGAACTGGTGCATCTATCGCGGAAAGCATCTGTTTACCTTCGTTGACAACCACGACGTTACAAGGATAGCTTCTATGCTTAAGGTGAAAGAGCATCTTGCACCGATCTACACGCTTATGTTCACGATGCCCGGCATACCTGCTGTATATTACGGAAGCGAATACGGCGTGCTTGGCGACAAGCGTGGCGGCAGTGACGATATACTTCGCCCTGAATTCAACGCAGAGCAGATGAAGAATGACGGCATATGCGATCTTACGGCTCATATAGGTGCGCTTGCAAAGATACAGAAAGAGCACCCTGCGGCTGCATGCGGCGATTACAAGCAGGTACAGCTTACCAACCGTCAGTATGCCTTCTCCAGAAGCTGTGACGGCGAGTGTCTGATAACTGTTATAAATGCAGACGGAGCACCCTTCACATTCAACCTTGGTCGTGGCGGAAGGGCTGTTGATCTGATAAGCGGTACTGAAGTGGAGATGTCAGGACTTACTCTGCCTGCATATTCCAGCATGGTGCTTAAGGTATAATATTCTGGAAGCGGCTTTGTGCCGCTTCTGTTTTTAAGAGAGGATGATACAAATGGACAACCTCGGAGTATGGCTATGGCTGCTGCTCGTTATGCTGCCTCACAACAGCCGCACTATGGAGCTGCTGAAAAAATACGGCTCTGCGGAAAATGCAGCACGTGCAATGCGTGACGGCTCCTGCACATCGCTGAGCGGACAGGAAAAGCAGCGTGTCCAGACTACTCGAATCAGGCAGGTGAGAGAGCTCGTAGATGATTGCAACAGACTTGGTATACGTATCGTAACCTTTGACGACCCGTTATATCCTTCCAGTCTGAGAAGCATAAAAGACCCACCAATAGTGCTGTTTGTGAAAGGCGACCCTGCTGCGCTAAATGCACCCTTATCGCTCGCTGTTGTCGGGCCACGTAACATTTCGGATTATGGCAGCAGGCTGACAAGGAACATAACAGGCAGACTATCACGGGCAGGCGCTGCGGTAATAAGCGGTCTTGCCATAGGCGCTGACGCAGTAGCGCACAGGACTGCACTGGAATGTGGCGGTGTGACGGTGGGTGTGCTTGGATGCGGACTTGCTGTGAACTATCCTGTAGAAAACGAAGCCCTGAAGGCTGCCATTCTGGCAAACGGCGGTGCATTGGTATCAGAGCTATTACCGCATACAGGTGTTGCAAGCTATTATTTCCGATATCGAAACAGACTTATTGCAGGCCTTGCGCTTGGCACGCTCGTGACCGAGGCATCCTCACGCAGCGGTACACTGCTTACCGCAAAGCACACCATGCTGCAAAGAAAGCCTGTATTTGTTTTCCCACCACACGATATATTTGATGACCGCTACTCGGGTATGACCTCACTTATCCGAAAAGGCGCACATGTAATTTCCGATGCCTCTGATATCTGCCGTGTACTTGGCATGGATATACCTGAGATCAAGCCGACAGATAACAAGTATCCTGAAGTCATCGCAGAGCACAGAGCTCCGTCAAAAAAATTATCCCCGGAAGCAGATGCTCCCGAGGAAAAGCGTGTACCATCATCGACACCGCCTGACACATCAAAGCTATCTCCTGAGGCCGCTGCCATAGCAGCTGCACTTGTCGGCAAGGCTTTGTCTACCGACGACATCATTGCAGCGACGGGACTAAAGTACGATGAAGTGAGCTCCGCACTGCTGGAAATGGAGCTTGAGGATGTTGTCATCCGTGATCGTGACGCTACATATTCGCTTGTGTAATGCCATTTACCTACTGCCCTGGGGTGACTCAGGGCAGTATATCTGTACCAAAAAGGTCTTCCAGTACATCTGCCGCATGGATAGTCGATACCTGATTATCATTCATGATCTGCAGTACCCTCTCTGCATTTTCCTTAACAGAGCTTATGTCGGGTATATGGCATTCCTTGCACCGAAGTCCATAGGCAGTGTAGGTGACTCCCTCCTCATTGGTACAGACCTCCGATGTAAGCTTCCACATGATTTCTACCTCTCTTTATATGTATTGCAGACGCAGCCGGGAATATCCGTCCTCCGCCAAGGATATATTTTAGTATTAACTGCGTTCCGTGTGTATTGATTATAACATAATGAAACTGTTATGTCCGTAAATTTTCCGTTAAGGTGGCAGGTATAGGCTATACTTCTACATATCATACAAAAATGACGTTTACAATTTGAATAAATTTCTATGAATATTACTGATTGTTGTTTAGATTTCTTAACACATACTGGTCATGTGTGAATTTACTCTTGAAGCAGCTAAAAAGTTTTTCCACGGATTCAACATGGTTTTCAACTGAAAAAAAGTGCGATAATGGTATAATACAGCCGTTTTATGCTATCTTATGTTGAAAACTCTGCTTCAAATATTAACAAACCAACATTTTCAACTATGTTATCAACATTTTTCCACGTTAGAATTGTTGAAATCTATTTGCAATACGATCTGTGATAAGTTGCATTTTCATGACGAAAAACTTCGAAATAACGGCATCTTTCTTTTGTGAAAATGCAACAAAGAAAATTATTGATTCATAGACTCGTGTCGCAAAAACGACCCAAGCTGACACTTGATAACACACAGATACAGACAGCGTCTGAATCCTACAGCATTTTTTTCGACACAAAAAAACGAACCCCCGACTTAGTCGGGGGTCCTTGTTGTTGTAGTAAATTACAGGTTAGCGATGTATGTGTTGATCTCGTCGATCTTTGCCTGGATAGCAGGCTCATTAGCATCACGGAGCTGTGTATATGTCTGCTCACCTGTCAGGTAAACGAACTTTGTAAGGCAGAGTACGGGATCTTCAGCATTACCCTGGATGTATACGGGCTGACCAAGACCTGTCTTGAACTCGAATACAGCCTTTACGGGGCTGGAGCCGTCAAGTGCGATACAAGCGTCGATCATATCGAGGTTGTAATCTGTCCAGCCATAGTTCTCCTTGAGCTGAACACGACCAGCCTTCTTGATCTCGGGATCCTGTGCAGCAGTTACGCAGCAGTCGAGCCAAGCAGCAACACCTGCTTCGTTTGTGGAGCCCTTTACCCACATCTGTGCATTCTGCTTGAACTGTACATAGTGAGCATCAGCCTGAGGATCTCTGGGGAAAGGAACGCAGAGTACTTCGTCCTCAGCCCAGCCGAATCTGTCAATATACTTCTTGATAGTATCCTGGAATACCCATGTACCACCATCAGCATAGAACAGGATGTTACCCTTGGACCACTCCATGGGGTTGATGTTCCAGTTGTTCAGCTCATGGAGAGGATAACGCAGGTTCTCCTTGTTGAGAACTGTCAGCAGGTTCTCCTGCATTCTCTCAACTGCGGGATCGTGCAGGTTGTTGATGATCTGGTTACCGTCGTTACCTACCATAGGAACACCGGTAGTTACAGCAAAGTCACTGTCGGGGTTGTAACCGTCAACAGCATACTTTCCATCGCCGGAAAGCTGGAATGCACGGGACATCTCAAGGAATGTATCCCATGTCCACTCACCGTTGTCAAACAGTGTTCTGGGGTCCTTAAGACCTGCGTCCTCAATAACGCTCTTGCGGTAGTACATGATGTTGTTGAGCTCTACATCATAGAAAGCAGCATAGTATCTGCCGCCAAGCTTGAACTGATCCATCATGTGCTTTGCGCCATCCCACTTGCCGTTGTCGAGGTTGATGATCTCGTCAACAGGGTTGTATCTGCCGAGCAGTACACCTACGGGGAAGTCGATGATCTCGAAGGGGAAGAGGTCAGGAGAGTCACCGGATACGATAGCAGCAGCGAGCTTGTCATAACGCTCAGCATAGCCTACGTAGATATTTGTGAAGATCTTACCCTGATCCTCAGCTGTACCGCCGCTTTCGGGGATACCGTAAACCTCTGTGAAGAGCTTAGCCTGTGCGGTGGTCTCATCCATATCCCACCAAGCCATCCACTTGAGCTTCTCTGTAACCTCAAGGTCAGGGTTGTCGAGCTTTGTCTTGTCCATTTCCTCAACAGCCTTGTTTACCTCTTCGTTATCAGCGAAAGTGGTCTTTTCGGGAGTTGTGGTCGCAACAGTAGCACTTGTTGTAGGTGCTGCGCCGCTTGTGCCGCCTGCTGCACCACCTGTAGCACCGCCTGCTGCGGGAGCAGACTCGTCACATGCAGTGATCGACAGCAGAGAAACAGCTGCCAGCATGCCGGCCATGATTTGCTTGAGTTTTCTCATGTTGTACCTCCATTAAGAAAATTTAGTTTAAGTTAACAATGAAAAAATTCGTCTTGTTATAATTATTATACAGTAAATCGCACTTAATTTCAATATTTATTTCATACAATATTTAAAACTGTTTTTGTGCAATATCGCATAGGATATTACCTAATCGTTAAGTAAATTAAGCAAATTATTTTTGCTTAATGCAATGCTTTTTTAACTATGACTTTAAGTATAGTTCTCATTTTTTTAATAACGAACTGAATCTTTGTATTCATGTATTGAAATAGTACTTGAAAAATGCAGGAGAACATGGTAGAATAGATATGTTGATAGAATGCGGTATTATGCATTGACGGATATCGCAATAAAAAAGAGAAGAGGGTAAAACGATGAAATTAGGTATGGTGGGACTTCCGAATGTCGGAAAAAGTACACTTTTTAACGCACTGACAAATGCGGGTGCAGAGTCTGCAAACTATCCATTCTGCACCATAGAACCGAATGTTGGTATAGTATCCGTTCCTGACGAGCGCCTTGACGTGCTAGCAAAGATGTATGATCCTGAAAAATTTACTCCTGCTACGCTGGAGTTCTTAGATATCGCAGGAC
>JAGAKC010000107.1 GCA_017848155.1 Oscillospiraceae bacterium
TCCGAGCGCGTCAGGCACGATGGAGAACGTGTTGCTGATGCCGTCCTGCGCATGCTTGAACGGGAGCTTCGCCACAGAGGACAGCGACGCAGCCGCACCGTGAGTGTCCCTTCCGTACATGGGGTTTGCACCGGGTGCAAGCGGTACGCCGATCTTTCTGCCATCGGGAGTGTTGCCCGTTTTCTTACCGTACACAACATTTGATGTGATGGTAAGGATAGACATTGTCGGCACACTGTTGCGGTAGGTATGGTGACGCTTTATCTTCTCCATGAACGTTTCATCTATGTCAACAGCTATGCTGTCCACACGGTCGTCATTGTTGCCGTACTTCGGGAAGTCGCCCTCCACCTCGTAATCTACAACGATGCCGTCCTCGTCACGGATGCACTTTACCTTTGCGTACTTTATCGCAGACAGCGAGTCAGCAACGACAGAAAGTCCTGCGATGCCTGTTGCGAAATAACGCTTTACCTCACGGTCATGCAGCGCCATCTGGAGCCTTTCGTAGCTGTACTTGTCGTGCATGTAGTGGATAACGTTCAGCGTATTCACATAAAGCTCCGCAAGCCAGCTCATCATCTGGTCGTACTTCTCCATTACATCGTCGTAATCGAGATAGTCGCCCTCTACCGCCCTGTACTTGGGTGCTACCTGTATCTTAAGGCGCTCGTCCACGCCGCCGTTTATCGCATAAAGCAGGCACTTCGCAAGGTTTGCCCTCGCACCGAAGAACTGCATCTCCTTGCCAACTCTCATTGAGGAAACACAGCACGCAATAGCATAATCGTCGCCGTGCACCACTCTCATAAGATCGTCGTTCTCATACTGGATAGAGGATGTCTTGATGGACATCTTCGCACAGTACTCCTTGAAATTCTGGGGAAGTCCCACAGACCACAGCACCGTAAGATTAGGCTCGGGCGCTGTGCCGAGATTCTCCAGCGTGTGCAGATATCTGAAGGAGTTTTTTGTTACCAGCGGCTTACCGTCGATGTTAAGACCGCCGATAGACTCGGTCACCCATGTGGGGTCGCCCGAGAAAAGCTCATTATATTCGGGAGTTCTCGCAAACTTTACAAGACGCAGCTTCATGATGAAGTGGTCGATGTACTCCTGAGCCTGCTCCTCTGTGATAAGACCTGCTTCAAGATCACGCTGGATGTAGATATCAATGAAGGTGGATGTCCTTCCGAGGGACATAGCCGCACCGTTCTGCTCCTTTACAGCAGCAAGATAGCCGAGGTACAGCCACTGGATAGCCTCCTGCGCATTGCTTGCAGGCTTTGAGATATCAAAGCCGTAGATATCGCCAAGCTTTTTAAGCTCGCCGAGTGCACGTATCTGCTCCGAAAGCTCCTCACGCAGCTGGATATTCTCGCTGGTCATACGTACAGGTGCGGTATCGAGCTGCTGCTTCTTGTCCTCGACAAGTCTGTCGATACCGTAAAGAGCTACCCTGCGGTAGTCGCCGATGATACGGCCTCTGCCGTATGCGTCGGGAAGTCCCGTAATGATGGCAGATTTTCTTGCAAGGCGCATTTCAGGTGAATATGCATCGAACACGCCCTGATTATGTGTCTTTCTGTAGTCGGTGAAGATCTTTACGATCTCGTCATCGACCTCATATCCGTTCTCGCTGCATGCGGCCTGAGCCATTCTGATGCCGCCGAACGGCTGGAGAGAGCGCTTGAACGGCTTGTCAGTCTGAAAGCCGACGATCTTTTCAAGCTCCTTGTCAAGATAACCGGGACCGTGGGATGTGATGGTGGACACCACTTTTGTGTCCATATCAAGGA
>JAGAKC010000010.1 GCA_017848155.1 Oscillospiraceae bacterium
AGCATTATTCTCTATCGTCGTAAAATTTTTATCACAGCCTGCATGACCATCTAATATAGGCAAAAACACATGATAATCCGTTTGCAGTCTTTCAGCAACTTCTTTGTAATTCCACCATGATAAACCGCCTCCGTGTAAGAGAATAATTACATCATTATTTTCTTTTCCATATTCTACATAATTCAACGTCTTTCACCTCGCCGCAGAATTCTAATTTATCGGTGAGTTTATTTTACCACATCTTTCTCAAAAACTCAATACCGTAAAGCAAAAGCCGCACTCGTTTTTACAAATGCGGCTTGATATATGGTGTTTTGTGAATTGTGCTTTATCTCTCATCAGCTATCAATATAGCTCTGCATGGCGAACCATCTGCACCCGACAAATTCAGCGGCGCAGCATTCAGGAAATAAACGCCCTCCGAAACCTCCGCCAGACGAATTCCTTCAAGCAAGACAACATCAGCACCTAAAAGCACAAGATGCACTGCCATCGGAGCATTCTGCGGTCCGACTGTCTGAGGTTCATTTCCAAGAAGTAAAATACCAGAGGACGCAAATACCTTTGCCGCTTCTGATGATACTTCGACATCGCCCTTTATCAGAATTCTTTTTGCCGCTTCAGGGTTCTGTTTTTTCGCTTTTTCAATTATTTCCGCAGCATCATCACCTGACACGATTCCATGATGTTCTGCCACATAAGCCATTCCCACAAATGCTTCTAAGCATATATCATCCACAGTTTTTCCGTCTTTAAGGAAATGAAACGGCGCATCTATATGCGTGCCGTTATGAGCGCACATGCTGAATGTGGTCAGATTATACAAGTCGCCTTTTTCAATTGAACTTAGTATCTTTTTTTCAGGTGCAGGGTCGCCGGGATATACCTGACAACCGAAAACTTCCTGGGAAATATCGTAGATCTTCATTGCTTATTCTCCACTTTAGATTTTTATTTTTTATGGGTTATTGTGCAGAAAACGCACTCGTTTTTACGGGTACGGCTTGATATAAGGTGTTTGGCAGATTGGAATCTATCTTTCAAAAACCACCATCAATAAATCTCATTTTCTATAATACTTTTTCTTAAATTCAGTAAGCTTTGCAACATCTCTGCCAAACACAAATATCCGATAAGCAGTTCTTCCTTGCGAGTAATTCGGTATATCATTCCTCTCGAATCCAATATCATTATTGAATAATTCCTGCTCAGCCTGATGTATTTCGCTTTCAGACCAGACCCATGCGACCAAATGGGCTTTATACCATTTTTTAGCCGACAACACCTTAAGTGCATATTCCACTAGATCCTGTTCTTTTGAAAATGATCTGATTACCGTCTTTCTTCCTCTTTCAGAAGCGCAAAAATCATACACATTACCATTTTTCTCAATAACAAGCCCCTCTACTGCCTGTTGATGTTTTCCGATGGCGATCTCTGCAAAAGAATAATACTCATCTTCTAAATACTTCTCAAGTTCTTTTATACTTTCCATATAAACACCTTAAACAAATTCTTATCTCCGCTTCACGATAGCCTCGGTGACATCGCTCAGCACAAGCTCGCCGTGCTGGTTGTAGGCTTCAA
Organism: Oscillospiraceae bacterium; assembly: GCA_017848155.1. GTDB lineage: Bacteria > Bacillota > Clostridia > Oscillospirales > Ruminococcaceae > CAG-115. The sequence goes on from JAGAKC010000010.1 coordinate 1,588, forward strand.
TGGTTATCTCCACAAGACCGTTGCGGGGATTTCGCTCTACGCAGGCTGTGACGATCGCCTTGCCTGTCAGAATATCCTCGGCAAAAACAGGCTTCATCCACTCTATCTTTGTGGACTTGCCTGCGATAAGCTCCTCGCCGAAAATATCAACTTCCAGATACTTAGCCCAGACCGCCATAAAGCTCATCACCCCAGGGGCTATAAGCCTGCCGAATGGCGTGGTCTTTGCGTATTCCTCGTCGGTGTGCAGGGGAATGTTGTCGTAGGTACGGGCAAAATCCAGCATCTTTTCCTTTTCGATAACGGCAGGTGCGATCTCTGTCGTCATGCCGAGGGTTATGTCTTCGAAATACATTAAAGCTGTCCTCCTGTGCGATTGAAGTAGTCTTCTGCCGCAACGTGAAAATGCGTGCAGGGGTCTGGCATATCGGGAGTAAATCCCGTTGCCTTGTAAATGCTCTGCGCCCTTGTGTTATGTTCCTTTGTGCCGAGGCTGAGGCACTTTGTACCCAGCACCTCAAAGGCGTATTTCTGTGCGAGGTACAGAGCCTCCTTGCCGTAGCCCCTGCCCTTTTCGAGGATTGCGATACGCTTTAGCTGAAGCTCTGCTTCGTAATTCATGAGGTCACAGAATATCATAATGCCGATGGGTGTTCCGTCCGCTTTTTCAATGATGGTCTGGAGCATGTGTCCGTCCCCGAATTTCGCGATACGCCAGCCTAAAGGCCAGTGTCCCACCCATGGGGAATTGTCCTCGTCAAGCTCCACCTTTTCCATAAAATCAGCGTCCGAAAGGCTCGCCCTGCGGATAGTCAGCCGCTCGCCCTTTATCAGCACAGAGGTATCCTCGGGTGCTTTCAGTCCGTTCAGGAAATCCCGAGCGTAATAGCCCTCGAATGCGGCTAGCTCCTCGGGCGTGCTGTTCTTGCCGTAGCCGTTTTTGTGAAGCTCTAAAAACTCGTCATAAGCGGCTTTGTAGTGAGGGTTTTCGGTGAATATCTGTTGCAGTTCGGTGGTCATTTTATATGCTCCTGTCTGTGTAGCATTTTGCTCTGAATCGTGATATAAGTGTAGCATATTTGTGAGGCGATGTCAATGTGGTAAGTAACAGATAGGATTTTTTCATAGCGAAGAGCAGTGCTTCATTTACTTAGCATTTTCAGACAATTCTCTTGCCTTTCCGATATACGCCTTGAAGCGTTCCTCGTTACGAACAGCATCAAACCACGGCCAGGATTCCATATATTTCAGGATATCACTTGGCGATTGCCAGAATAACCACATATACGGACACCAGGTCTTGCTCCCGTCGGGCATATGGATTTCAACACGATTGGCTGAATCGCACTTGTTTATCTTCGCACCGCCAAAAAGATCGGACTCACCAAAGCCTAACAGTGTTCCGTCAGGAAGCTGGATCCATCTTTCGTACAATTCAAACGCCCGATCAAGCTCTGCAAAGCCCTCATCAAGTCGTCCGCATCCGATCAATGCACCTGCTTTCTTGACCGCAATATCCGCATACGCACCC
>JAGAKC010000108.1 GCA_017848155.1 Oscillospiraceae bacterium
ATGGATGTCGCAAAGTCGAAGCCAAAAGGCGGCATGGACGCCGCCAACATAGCTTCGACGAGGAGAACTTGTCCCAAAGGGACTTTTTCGACGTTATTTATATTCTCTGCTGCTTTTTGCGCACCTTGTTCTCGTACATCTTAGCATCGGCGATGCGGATGATACCTGTGACATGCATGCCGCTGTTTATCGGCACACATGCGCTGCCTATGCTTGCGGATATCTCATACGGCTTGTCGGAGCTTCTGTTCATGTCCTTGAGCGCTTCGGCAAATATCTCCAAGCGGCGGTCGATATCTGCGTCGGTGTACTTCCCTATACCGAGCACGTAGAACTCGTCGCCGCCTGCACGAACGCATATCTCACTGCCGTATGTGATGCGCCTTGCAGCCTCGCACACCGCATTGATGCCGAAATCTCCCTCCTCATGACCGTAGGTGTCGTTTATGAATTTCAGCCTGTCCATGTCGATAACGAACGAAAGCACGCAGTCGTCCGCATGGGCATTTTTCAGCATCTCTTCAAGCTTCAGCTCCATTCCACGCCTGTTGTATACGCCCGTCATTCCGTCACGGGTGGACAGCGATACCAGCCTGTTGTGCGCCCTTGTCATCTCCAGCGCATTGTTGACGTTTCTGAGCCAGTTTCGGTAAACTGCGTTTATCTTGTGCTCCTGCGAAAGCTCGCAGCGTATCACGGCATATCCGAACGTCTTTGCGTGGAAGTGCACGGGAGTAAAGTAGAACACCGACGGAGCCTTTCTGTATTCCTTAAGCTGCGGCAGCATCAGCGCCGTATCGAACACCTCGCCGTCGCCGAAATGACCTGAATTCGGCTTCGGAGTGCAGTGGATGAAGCTCTTCATATGCATGGGATAGCCTATCGAGCCTGCCGCCTCGCTTGCAAGCCACTTTTCATCAAGGCACAGCCAGAAATCCCCGTAGGGTCTTAAAAGGTAGGTGAAGTTGTATATCTGATGCATACATTCGAGCGGGCTGTCCGTGCCCGAAAGGTACTCGTACATGTAGCTCTCCATCAGCAGACCAATGTCGATATTGTCGTCCATGTCGGAGCTGGTGTAGTCACGGTTGACGTAGTACAGCGACTCACGGAAAAGGTTCAGCAGATGCAGATGGTCGTAGTTGCAGCCGCAGCTCATACCCGAGCGCAGATGGTTCGTAGCCTCGACCTTATACGGAATTATGTCCGCATCAGGCTCTATCATGCCACGCAGCAGGTCAACAGCCTCTGCCGCTGTCTTTGAGCAGTTCGGCACGAACGAGGTGATGGTGATGTGGTTCACCGCAGCCTCCTGGGTAGCGTCAAAGCCTGTCACCACGATATCCTCGGGAACTCTGATGCCGTCCTCCGCAAGGCGGTTGACAAGACCTATAGCCATGTGGTCGCTGGCGCAGATGACAGCGTCGGGACGGTCAAGCTCGCCCGATATGATCCTGTCCGCAAGCGCAGCTCCGCCCGAGTACCAGAAATCGCCGTAGAATATCTTCTCGTCGTCGACAGCGATGCCCCGTGCGGAAAGCTCCTCGGTAAAGCCCGAAAGCCTGTCCTGAGAGGTAGGATGCCCCTTCTGACCCGTGAGGAAATATACATTTTTACATCCGTGCACGTCCATCACGTGGCTCGTAATGCTGCGGAATATCTCGTGGTCGCTGGTGTAAACGACGGGGTAGTCCGCAAATTCAAGTCCGATACATACGACAGGCTTTGTGCACTTTTCCTTTAACAGCGGGATAAGGGTGTCCTTTACATGCTGCACGTTATCCTCAACGATGGAAGCACCGTCGATTATTACGCCGTCCAGCAGCTCAAAGTTTATCAGGTTATATATGTTCAGCTCACCATTCAGATATTCCTGCTGGCTGCAGCATACCTGCGTCATCGGAGCAAAGACCGCAACGTCATAGTCGTAGGCAGAGCACTGTTTAAACATTCCGTCCATAAGGCGGCGTGCGTATACCGATTCGGGAAATGCGCTAATAAGACCTATGAGCTTTCTCTTTTTCATTTGTACCTCCGTCTGGGTCGTTAAATAACAGAGTGACTATATAACATTATAGCATACATTTTCTTCCTTGACAATGGCGGAGCGTAAACTTTGCCGATTTGTACAAACAGAAAGGCGCTTTTTTGACACTTGTCGCAAAAATACCATTGCCTAAAAAAGTTAAAAAATAAAATGAACTTCATATTGCATTTTTTTAGCTTTTGTGATATATTAGTAGCAGGTAAAAATTTTTTTATGAGGTGATATTATGAAAAGAAAGGCATTGGGTATATTTATTGCAGGACTGCTGCTGACAGGCTGTGCGGCAGGTAAGGGTGAGAGCAGCTCCGTTTCGACAGCTGATACAGCGGCCGATACGACTGCTTCTTCCGCAGCTACCGAAGCAACAGAAGCGACCAAAGCAACAGAAGAATCAGACGCGACCGAAGCGGTTGCCACTACCACCACCGCAACATCAGTTTCCTCTGCGGAGCCTGAAACTTCAACGGATGACCCCGAAGTGCAGGAGTGGGACCCTTACGTGATACAGCGTCAGGTGATGCTTGACGAGGGCGATATGTGCGGAGTTGCGTACATCGGCTATGTGGAGAGTGGCATGACCGCAGATGATTGCAGGCAGATCTTCCTTGACAGCACCTATGCCGAGGATTTCGAGGACCTGACCGACATTCCCGACAGCAATATCGTGACCGAATGCGGCGGCTGTGAGCTGTACCTTATCATTCCGCAGGACGTGGGTGCAACTGTGTCGGTGAATGAGTGGCTGTTTACCGAGGAGAATGACTTCATGGGCGAAGCGGGCAGGGTCTACTACCGCAGCGAGAGCGGCGCACCCGTGCTTGTGTGCTGCAACGTGAGCGACATCATGCCGAATATCGTGGTCAGCATCGTCGACAGCGACGGCAGGACCCTTGAATGGAGCCCCTCCATCAGCCTTAAGGACGGCAGCGTATTGACGAATGACCTTGTACACGACTTCACGTACTACGATTACAACGAAACATACGAGAGCTACTCGCCTGTGATGCAGATGGGCTGATATCCTTCACAGACATATGACACAAAAGCTCCGCACGGTAATATACCGACCGTGCGGAGCTTTTTTTATTGCAGGATACTGCGGTAATTGTATTCGGACAGCTTTTCCACGTCGAAGTCGAGGATAGCGGACTGAATCTCGTCTATCTTCCTGCCGGCTTCTTCGCTGAAGCTGTAGCAGTCCAGCTTTGCGGACATCTCGTCGAGCGTGTCAACGTCCATATCTATGGCAGCGTCGTTTATCTTTACGAATATCTCCTCAAGCTCCTCACGGAAGTCTGCGCTGTTTTTCAGCGTTTCGTCCGCTGTGGAGAATACCTGAAGTGCGTCAAAGTAGCTCTGCCACCTTGTGATGAAGATGGGGTGCATTGCCTTTATGAGCTGTACATCGCCGCTTCTTGAAGCCTTTTCAAGCTCCATGGCCATACCCGCAAGCTGTATGATACCGATAAGCGCCGCAGAGTTTTTCATGCTGTGCACCTTGATACGGTAGCTGTTACGGGTGTTGTCGCTGTCGATGTCACGGAAGTAGCCTTCAAGCTCCTCTGCGTCCTTTTTGATGGACACACGGAAGAGCCGCACAGTGTCGATAAGCAGCTTGCAGCCCGGGAAGTGATTTATAGCATAGCTCCAGTCGATGCCGTCTATTACAGGCAGCTCGCTGATATCCTTGTCATCC
>JAGAKC010000109.1 GCA_017848155.1 Oscillospiraceae bacterium
ATCGTTATAGCAGCAGGAATAGCGGCATTTGCGGTGATCGGCAGCAGCGTAAAAGCAAATGAGAACATATCTGAGGAATCGACCTCTGATACGCAATTGGAGGTAGAGATCGAGATACCTGTGGGTAAGTACTATCGCAGCGGAGATACAAGCAGCGAGTATTATATACATATCATGGAAGATCACAAGGTGGAGATAGTTTGTCCCGATCTTCGTGAAATGATACGTGATAAAGCCAAAACTATGTATTCATCTGACGATACGGAAAGAATAGAATCGACAGTTGAAATAAATTATGAAATATATGGTGGAACGAAGTACTATACTGCGATGAATTACCCAACGTTAGATAAAAGTGTTGTTATTGTGCATTCTGGATATCATATGGATGGTGAAACGATTGGTACAGGTTTTTCTTATCCCAGAGATAATGTACTCATATTCCTTGATGAGGAGTACATATACATTGAATAAATATCTGTGCAAATAAAGAAAACGGAGTGATATCACTCCGTTTTTTGTTTGTTTCAGCCGTATCAGCTATTCTGCTGCCAGTGTGCAAGTGTGATGGCCTCAAAGCCCTGAGGTGACAGGATAGGCTTTGCAACACGCTGCTTTGTTTCCTCAGAAAGGCAGCGGTTCTGTGCAAATTCCGTGCCTGCCTTGGTTATCTCGGCAAGGTATCCCTCACGCTGGCGCTTTGCCTTTTCAGCAATGAAAAGCTCGCCCTCGGGACAGAGGATGGATGTATAGTGTCCGTCGCCGCAGATAAGGTCAAGCTGCTTCAGCAGTGCAGGGTACATGGGTCTTGCGTCCACATAGCCGCAGGTAGTTATAACCACAAGTCGTTTTTCGTGCATGCTCTCGTCACGGAGCTCATGGAAGGATGCGTTCTTGTCCTCCACAAGATTGCCCATATACGGAAGCATGAACGGCAGACAGCGATCGGTCATGCATTTCAGCTGTGAGGGCATTCCGAAAAAGTACAGCGGAAAGCTCTCAATAACGATATCAGCAGCTTCTATCTTTCCGTAAAGCTCCTGCATGTCGTCCTTTATCACGCATTTTCCCGGGGTCTTGCTCCAGCAGGAGAAGCAGCCTACGCACGGCTTTATATTGAGCTTGTAGAGGTTTACATACTCCACCTCTGTGTTCTCTGGAAAGCCCTTGAGAAATGCTTTTGTGATATTGAGAGTATTGCTGCGTTCGGATTTCGGACTGCCGTTTAATACTAATACTTTCATTGGTTCTCCTTATGTAAGGGTGTTATCCTGTGCAGATACTGTAGAAATATCTGTCACCCATTGATGAGATCGTATGTGTGGAAAAGCCTTCGGTAAACAGGTTTACCTGACGCAGGTCGGCAAATACATCTCCGCCGTTTGCCTTGATGTATGCTTCACGTCGTGTCCATACTGTATAAAACAGGTCGGCGTCGCCTGTTTTCAGAAACTCTGTAAGCGCTTTCGGCGGCATGAAGATATGTGCAAGCTCTGACATCTTTTCAGGAGAGTACTGTCTTACACGCTGTATATCGCAGCCTATCCGTACTTCCTCGCCGACTATGAGCGCACAGCATGCCACTCCCTCGGAATGAGAGATGCTGAAATCGATGTTTCGGCGGTTTATCACAGATGGTCTGCCGTCGCCGTTACGTGAAATGACAAGGCTTGCACGGTCTGCCTGATTTTTTTGCAGCAGCTCGTCCAGCAGCAGAAAGCCACAAAGACTCTCCGAGAGCTTTCTGCCCTCTTTTGAGAGTATCCCGTCGAAATACTCGCTGCTCATTGGCGAGTAGCAAAGCCTTGCTTCTTCAACACGTGTGCGCAGGGTGTCCTCGCCCGATACCACACATGCCGCAAAGTCGGTGGTGAAATTATCCATACACCGCACTCTTATCCATTGATGTAAACAGCATGCTGCCCTTTGCCTTGACAGTGCCGTCTACAGAGATGACGGCTGAAAATTCATATGCGCCGCCTGCCGCCATGGTAGCCTTTACCTCTATGGTCAGCTGGTCGCCGGGGATAACAGGGCGCAGGAATTTGAAATCCTTGACCTTCAGCAGCACGTAGAGCTTGTCCTCATCAGCGGCAGCGTCATCAGGCGCTATCACAAGTGAGCACAGCTGTGCTGCGCTTTCTATAAGAAGCACTCCCGGCATGATGGGCGCATCGGGGAAATGTCCCATAAAATGCGGCTCGTTTACTGATACGTTCTTGATGCCCTTTGCAGATACGCCCGGCTCCAGCTCAATAACACGCTCTATCATCTGAAAAGGCGGACGCTGCTTTATGCGCTGGTTTATCTCCATAAGATTCATTGTCATAAGCTCAGACCTCCGTCAAGCACGATGACCTGTCCCGTCATATATGCAAAGTTATCGGAGCAGAGCTGTGCCACTACGTTTGCCACATCCTCGGCAGAGCCGTATCTGTGCATGGGTATAGCGGCAAGGTACGCTTCCTTTTTGTCCTCGGGAATAGCGTCCATCATCTCGGTGGCGATAAATCCCGGGGCAACTGCATTTACAAGGATATTGCGTGGAGCAAGCTCCTTTGCAAGAGTTGCGGTCATGGAGTTTACTGCTCCCTTTGTTGCGGAGTATACGCCCTGACCCTCCACCGCAAGCACTGAGCTTACGGATGACACGTTTACTATCCTGCCGCCTGTTTTCATCATTTTCAGTGCAGCCTGCTGTGCGCAGTGGAAGTAGCCCTTTATATTGATGTCAAGGCTTCTGGAAAGAGAGTCCTCGTTTATCATCAGCAGATATGCGTCATCAACTATGCCGGCATTGTTGACAAGTGCATCCAGTCTGCCGAATTCCTTATGTACCTCACGAAACATGTTCTGTACCTGCTTAAGGTCTGCGGTGTCTGCCTTAACGGCGATAGCCCTCCTGCCGAGTGCTTCTATTGCGGACACGACTTCCTGCGCCTTAGCGTCGTTGCTCACATAGTTTACTGCAACATCGTAGCCGCATTCTGCGAGCTTTATGGCGCAAGCCTTTCCTATACCACGTGAAGCGCCTGTTACTATTGCAACCTTATTCAAAATAGACCTCCTGTAAAGTCTTTTTCTGTATAAAATTCGGGCGGGACCTGCCAAACTGCCATCCTGCCCACCCGAATCTCTGATGTTATGCTTTTTTCAGTACCACTGCGGAATAAGAGCCGCCCACACCTGCTGCTACTGCAAGGATATACTGATACTTACCGTCAGTGTCCTCCTTAAGCAGCTTTGCAGCATGTGCAGCCTGCCTCGTTGCTGCTGCCGCTCTTGCTTCGCCTATCTCATCTCTTATGCTGATGACGGGGATATCCTTTGTAAACAGCTGTGAGAGTATCGTGCTTTCGATGCTGTCAACAGTGCTGTGACCGTTTTTGAAGCCGCATACTGCGGAGATATCGTCAGGAGTGATACCTGCTTCTGCGCAAGCGTCTGTCACAGCACGCTTCATAGCGTCCTCCGAGCCTGTCAGTGTGCCGAATTCAACAGCCTTGTGGGTCATGGCGCAGCCAACTATTTCGGCATACTTTTCAGCATTGCGCCTATTTGCGTTGTCCTCTGTTTCAAGAATAAGTGATACAGAGCCTTCGCCCAGTGTAAGACCATAGCCGAGTTTACTGTAAAGCTCGTGGGTGACATCTGTATTTTCATCTGTACCTGAAGCGACCATTACAGCTTCCTCGCCGCTGTGCAGTACATCTACCGCATAGCAGATGCTCTGTACGCCTGCCTGTATGCTGTTTGCAACAGTTACATTGTAACCCTTGATGCCTGCGAAAATGCTGAAATAACCGCCTGCTGCGTTGTATACGGTGTTGGGGAAGCTGAATGCGCTGCCGTTTGCCGTACCCTGCTGGATGGTATTCTTCTGGAAGCCTACTATCTCTGTCATGGGACCATCTGCTGTGCCGATGATTATGCCTATATCGTTGGCATTCGTATCGTCAACAGTGACACCTGCATCTGCAAGCGCTCTCATACCGCTTATGAGCTGCAACTGGCTGAAACGGTCCAGCTTACGGTAGAATGCCATCTTTATGCCGTGCTCTTTGTAGTCGTCGCCTGTTATGTCACAGCGCAGACCCTTGCCTTCGGAATCGTTCTTTCCGATAAGCTCGCCGATACCCGTTATGAATACACGCTGCTTGTTGGTGTTGTCGGGAATATCGTGCTCGTTCTTTGAAAATACGATACTTGCGTTGTTTCCACCGAATGCAAAGGAGTTGGAAACCGCATAATCCACAGGCTTCTCCCTCTTTGTATTGGGAACGAAATCAATAGCGCCTGCTTTTTCCTTAAGCTGCTCCAGATGCTCGTCTGTATAGCCTATGGTCGGAGGGATGATATCCTCGCAGACCGCCTTGACCGTGAGCACAGCTTCGATAGAGCCTGCTGCGCCAAGACAGTGACCTGTCATGGACTTTGTGGAGCTTACCGAAACATGGTCGTTTCCGTCGAAAAGAGTATGCAGCGAAAGGAATTCCGCCTCGTCATTCTTTGCGGTGCCTGTACCGTGAGCGTTTATGTAGTCCACGTCGGTAAACTCAAGTCCCGAGTTTTTCACCGCACGCTTTATAGCACTCATCTGACCCTCGCCGTCGGGACGGGGAGCTGTAATGTGGTGTGCATCGGAGCTTACGCCGCTTCCAAGCACCTCACAGTATATCTTTGCACCTCTTGCTACGGCGTGCTCATAGCTTTCTATGATAAGTATACCTGCGCCCTCGCCGAGGGTGATCCCGTTGCTCTGATTAAAGGGCGAGCATGCGTCTGCCGCAAGAGCATGCAGTGCGTGGAAGCCACTGAAAGCAAGGCTTGAGAAGCTGTCCGAGCCGCCTGCCACAAATGCGTCAGCCTTACCGCTGCGGATAAGGTCGCATGCATAGGAAAGGCTCATCGTACCTGCGGCGCATGCGTTTACGATGTTAGCTGTAACACCGTCAAGACCGAAATGCTTTGCCACGTTGTTTGCAATGGCAGCTGCGGGCATCTTGAGTATATCACTCGTTTTGCCGCCGTCGTTTTTTATCTCGTCGGTGTAGTACTTGTCGATGCTTGCCGCACCGCCTACACAGTTGCCCACGATAACACCTACACGGGTATTATCGAATCTCTCTGCGTCATAACCGGCGTCTGCAAGAGCCTCGCCTGCCGCCTTGATGCAAAGCAGAGAGGAGCGGTCATAGTCCTCGTCAGAAAGCTCAGCGGAGCTTGCCGAGACCTCTGCGCCCTTGTTTGCATAGCAGTCCGTGGTGTCGACCGAGGTCACTTCACGTATGCCTGTTATACCGTTTATTGCGGCGCTCCAACACTTTTCGGTGTTATCACCCAGTGCGCAGACAAGTCCAAGACCTGTTACAACGCATCTTCTGTTGTTTTCCATAAATTATTCTCCCATGTTCTCCTCAACGAACTTTGTGAGTGTCTCGATGGTCTGGAAGTTCTCTCTTGCAGCACCTGTCATCTGTACACCGAACAGGTTGTCGATGCCTGCGATGATCTCAATGGAGTCGATGGAGTCAAGACCGATATCGTCGCCGAACAGCTCGGATGTGTACTCCAGCTCATCAGCGGGGATACGGAGATTTTCAACCAGCATTGCCTTGATCTATTCTGCGATTTCGATGTTCATAATAAATACCTCTCATTTTGAATAATATTTCTGCGGATATACCGCTTGTTTACTTGTCGGTCGTTTCGGAATAGCGCACTGTATATGTGGGCAGCACACCGTATCTGTTTTCCATTTCGCCGTACAGCCGTTTTACAGCAGCCTCGGCCTCGGCAGCCAGCTGCTTAGCGTACTTTGAATGGCGCATATCCTCGGGGCAGCTGCTTTCTATAGGCTTTCCGATATATATCTTCTGCCTCATTCCGAACACCATTTTATATGTGCCGTAAATTGCACATGGCACTATTGCTGCACCTGTTTTTGCTGACAAAAGAGCTGCTCCGGGTTTGAAGCTCTCTATCTGTCCGTTTCGTGCGATACCACCCTCAGGGAAGATTATCATAGAGCCGCCGCTGTTTATGTAGCCTTCGGCATTAATGTACCAGCCTGCGTCTGCGCCGCTGAGGTCTATCGGCATGCATCTGCACCATTTTATCATCGTTCCTACTGTCTTTTTTTCAAACCAGCGCTTGACTACCAGCACATATGGCCTGAACCTGCCCAGCACAGCGCCTGTATATGCGCCGTCAAAGTGGTGGGTGTGATTTGCGACAAATACGACAGGTCTGCCCTTAAGCTCCTTTTTAAGGCGCTTGTCCTCCCAGATGATCTTTGGTCTGAAAAGAAAGTATACGGTGCATTTTATCATGCCCTGAAAGATCTTTCCCCACAGGGATTGTTTTAATTCTGTATTGTTTTCCGTCATCGTTACTCCTTTCCGCCTTTAACATTATACTATATTAAAATATTGTTTTTCAATGGACAATAAGCGACAATGTGACCCAAAAGGGGCATGCTGTTGCTTTTGTGTTGCGTTTTAACATTCTGTTAAAATAACTTTTCCCAAAACGAACAAAAGATGGTCAATGATCCCGTTTGATTTGTGCACTATATGCAAAAAACGGAGAAAGAACATCTTTCTCCGTTGATCTTATTGCTTTATGCCTTGGTGTCAGATACAGGAAGCACATACTTGGTTTTGTATTCGTTGAACTTTTCCATAAATGCGCTCTCGCTGTCACGCTTAAGCTCTGTCATATACTCGTGTGTATCCATGTTGTTTTCCTTGACCTGGATCATGCATACTGCGATATTGGAGCAATGGTCGGATACTCTCTCAAGATTTGTAAGCAGGTCAGAGAGGATAAAGCCAAGCTCGATGGTGCATCTGCCCTCACGCAGACGCTCGATATGACGGCTCTTGAGGTCGGTGCGCAGATGGTCGATAACATCCTCGAGAGGCTCGACCTGCTTTGCAAGGAGCACATCGTTGTTTACAAACGCTTCGATAGTCTTGTCCAGTATATCCGTAACTGCATGCTTGATGACCTCGATCTCTGCAAGTGCGTCATCAGAGAACTTTATCTTCTTCTGATACATTTCCTCGGCAGCTTCCACCACATTTACAGCGTGGTCGGATATTCTTTCAAGGTCGCCTATCGTATGCAGCAGCTTTGAAACGACACGGCTGTCGTGCTCGGACAGGTCTTTGGAGCTTATCTTAAGCAGATAAGAGCCTATCTTGTCCTCGTAAATGTCAATGGCGTTTTCGTTTTCGACTACGTCAGCGGATAATTTCTGGTCATAGCTAGTCAGAACGTCAAGCGACTGATTTATCGTCTTTCGTGTAAGCTTTGCCATCTTTATCGCAACGTTACGGCACTGCTCGATAGCGACGGACGGAGTCTTGAGGAAACGCTCGTCCAGTATCGGGATCTTGCTGTCGTCCTCTTCGGCGTTGGGGTCATCACGGATAATAAGCTCTGCCAGCTTTTCGATCTGCTTTGTAAAGGGCAGGAAGAGAAGCGTTGCCAGAAGGTTAAAGGCGGTATGGATTATCGGGATACTTGTTCCTTCAAGCGGAAGCTCCATGAACGGGAAGCTTATGAACGCATTGAGCAGGTAGAACAGTGAAAGGAATACCACTGTACCCAGAACGTTGAACAGCAGGTGTACTATCGCAACTCGTTTTGCGGATTTGTTTGCGCCGATGGAAGAAATGAGCGCCGTTACACATGTACCGATATTCTGACCAAGCAGTATGGGAAGCGCTGTTCCGTGAGTGATCTTTCCCGTAGAAGTTGCAAGCGCCTGCAGGATACCGACGGAAGCGGAGGAGGACTGGATAACGGCTGTGAGCACAGCACCTGCGATAACGCCCAGAATAGGGTTGGAGAACATTATCATCAGCTCTCCGAAAGCAGGAACATCCTTAAGACCGCTTACTGCATCAGACATTGTGTCCATACCGAACATCAGTACGGCAAATCCGAGGAGTATCGTTGCGATATTATGCTTCTTATCGGATTTTGAGAACATTACAAGTCCTGTACCGATGATAGCAAGTATTGGTGTAAATGATGAGGGTTTAAGAAGCTGGACTATGATATTGTCGCCCTCAAGCGCTGTAAGGCTCAGCAACCATGAGGTCATTGTCGTACCGATGTTTGCGCCCATAATGACACCGATAGCCTGTCTTAGTTTCATGATTCCTGAGTTAACAAAACCCACCATCATTACTGTGGTTGCAGATGAGGACTGGATAACTGCTGTTACGGCAGCACCGAGAAGTACTCCCTTTACAGGATGGGATGTCAGCTTTTCAAGCCACTTTTCGAGCTTTCCGCCCGCCAGCTTTTCCAGAGCGCCGCTGAGCGTGTTCATTCCGAACAGAAACAGCGCCAGGCCGCCGATCATGTTTAATACGTCAAAAATGTCCATAATTGATTCTCCTGTTTTTTATGCAATCCTTCTTTGTTGCATCGTCTGTCTGATTCTTTCGTAAACACTTTTATTATACAAGATTTTAACAGAATTGTACAGGGGTTTTTCTAAAAACACTAAAATTCCGCTTTTTTTATAATTTATAGATTCAAATGATTAAAGTTTTCCGTCACTTTTACGTAAAAGAGAGTTCTATTTGTAAATTAATGATAAAATATGTAAAGCCGACACCTTATATAAGGTATGCCGGCATGCTTGTTATTCGGCAGGAGCGATCACAGACATAGGATCTATCCATTTTCCACCCTGCTTTACGGCAAGGTGCAGGTGCGGCTGCTGGACGATCTCTGCCTGACAGGTATCGGAGGTCTTTCCTATGATCTCGCCCTCACGTATCGTCTGACCTGTTTTTATGTCCAGCTCCTTTGCAAGACCGCAGTAGTGTACTTCGAGGCCGTTTTCCTGATCCACTATCACGGTCACTCCCCACAGCGGATCCTCGCAGATCTCCTTTACAACGCCCGAGGACATAGATCTTACAGGAGTATCCAGCGGACACAGGATATCGCATCCGTCATGGGTCTTCCAGACTCCCAGTGTTTCGGACTTTACAAGCTCTCCGTCGGAGAAGGGGTGAGATACCTCTCCCTCAACAGGCATGATATTCCTTGCTTCGGTCACGACAGGTCTGTTTACCTCTGCCGCTTCAACAGTTACCTCTATATCTGCTGCTTCGACGGTCCGGTCAGCCTTTTCGACCTCTTTCGGTACATTGTTCTGACTGTTGTTTGCGGGTATATCGCTCTCGTCAGGCTCGAATACCCATGTGTTCTGCGAGGTGGTGTCTGACTCGGTGGGGGTGAGTCGGTTCAGTGTTTTGTTGTAGGCGGTAAGCGATGCAACGCTCACTGCC
>JAGAKC010000110.1 GCA_017848155.1 Oscillospiraceae bacterium
CATTGCGCTGCATCAGGGCAGACGTATACAGACCCGCAGCGAGGAATCCGTATATAACGAAGCGGTAATGCTGTCCGAAAAGCCTAATTTCAAAGGATATATCCATGATGTGGGCGGACCTACCGCAAACTTCCGTCAGCCCTCCTGCGAAAAGCAGGATGCACACGGAATGTGCAAGGGAAAAAAGTGTCTTGCACCAACGCCCTGTAAGAATCTCATTGCAGACCACAGCGACTATATAAAGCTGCTGCGCCGTCTGCGCTCCATCAAAAAGGTAAAGAAGATTTTCATACGATCGGGAATACGCTTTGATTACATTCTTGCTGATAAGAACGACGAGTTCCTTGACGAGCTTGTGGAGCATCATGTCAGCGGTCAGCTCAAGGTGGCTCCCGAGCATGCAAGCAATAAGGTCCTTGACTATATGGGAAAACCGCATATCGAGGTGTACGAGCAGTTTGAAAAGCGCTTTTATGCTTCGACAAGAAAATGCGGCAAGGAGCAGTACCTTGTTCCGTATCTCATGTCGTCGCATCCCGGCTGTACGCTGAATGAGGCGGTGGAGCTTGCGCTGTTCCTGAAAAAGCACAATATCCGTCCCGAGCAGGTGCAGGACTATTATCCTACCCCTGGAACTATATCCACGGCGATGTTCTATACAGGTCTTGACCCCTACACCATGGAGCCGCTTTTCGTGCCACGCACTTCCGAGGAAAAGGCTATGCAGCGTGCGCTTCTCCAATATTTCAAGCCCGAGAACAGACGTCTTGTGGAAAAGGCGCTGACTATCGCAAAGCGCCGTGATCTTATCGGAGTTGGAAAGGAATGTCTTATAAGACCTGCGGAGCAGAGCACACGACCAATGAACAACGTCCGTGGTGAAAGGAACAGAACCAATGGCAGAAATGAGCCGAAAAGACCTGCGCAAAAGAAGAAAACGCAGAAAAAAGGTCGCTAAGAATTTCCTGTATATCCTGTTTATCACCGCCATATCGCTGATGCTTTTCCTGTACCTGAATGAAGCGTATCTTCATATCGACGGAGTACCGACTTTCTCTCAGCTCATGCAGAGTGCAGGGCTAAGGAAGCGCCCTATAGTTCATGTGGAGCAGGATGAGATAGCTGTGCATTTTCTGGATGTGGGGCAGGGGGATTGCGCACTTATCAAGACCCCTGAAAAGAATCTGCTCATTGATTGCGGTGAGGAGAGCGAGTCAGGATACGTGATACAGTATCTCAGGGATTTCGGGGTGACCCGTCTGGATTATGTTATAGCCACTCACCCCCATTCTGACCACATCGGCGGCATGCACAGGATACTTTCTTCATTCGATGTGGGGGAGGTCATAATTCCCGAGGTAGATGATGAGCAGATTCCTACGACAGCTTTTTACGAGAAGATGCTGGATGTAATCGAGAAAAAGAATATCGGTGCATTTTATGCGATACAGGGTCAGGAGTTTGAGCTGTGCAAGGGCACTGTGTTGAAGATACTGGGTCCTCTCGGACACGGATATGAGGATCTGAATGATTATTCCGTGGTCGCAAAGGTGGAGAGCGGAAACTACAGCTTCCTTTTTACAGGCGACATGGAGAAGATATCAGAGCATGAGCTGCTTGATGTCTGGATAGATGTACGGGCAGATGTGCTTAAAGTCGCACACCATGGCAGCAGCTCGTCAAGCACTACTGCCTTTCTGAAAAGGGTAGGTCCGCAGTATGCGGTGATAAGCGTGGGAGAGGATAATTCTTACGGTCACCCTGCGGATGATGTGCTGGAGCGACTTAAGCTTGTGGATGCAGATGTGCTTACCACTACAGAATACGGCGATATAGTATTCATAACAGACGGAAACGAGCTGCGATATACCACTACATCTGAAAAGGAGGCTGCATGATGACGGTTGACAGGATAGAGGATGGCTATGCGGTGGTCGAGAATGACTGCGGAGAAATGGAGCGAATACCGCTTGGCAAGCTCCCTGAGGGTATACATGAGGGTGCGGTTATCATTAGCAGCACTGATGGATATTCTCTTGATGCTGAAAGCGAGAGAATACGGAGAGCGTCTATGGCAAAACGTACAAGGAGCCTATTCAAGAAAAGATAGTATATCTCCCCGAGATGATCCTCGGGGAGATTTCGTTAAAGTGCACAAAAACTGTCGCTGTGATTGCACAAATACAATTAAAACCACGTTTTTTTCACTACTCCCTTGTAGAGAAACAAAAAAAGTTGTATAATAATCTGTGGCATTTTACAGAATAAAATAAAAAAAGAAAGAGATGTTGAACGTGAAAAGAGAGGACCTTAGAAACATTGCGATAATTGCGCACGTTGACCACGGCAAGACAACGCTTGTGGACGAGATGCTGAAGCAGGGCGGCGCATTCCGTGATAATCAGGTCGTGAACGACCGAGTAATGGATAATAACGATATCGAGCGTGAGCGTGGTATTACCATTCTTGCAAAGAACACAGCCTGCATGTACAACGGCGTGAAGATAAATATCGTTGATACTCCCGGACATGCTGATTTTGGCGGCGAGGTAGAGCGTATACTTAAAATGGTAAACGGTGTTCTGCTTCTGGTGGATTCTTTTGAGGGCACTATGCCGCAGACCCGTTTCGTGCTTCAGAAGGCGCTGGAGCTTGGACACAAGATCATAGTTGTCGTAAACAAGACAGACAGACCTGACGCACGTAATAAAGAGGTCGTTGACGAGGTGCTTGAGCTTCTCCTCGATCTTGACGCAACTGACGAGCAGATCGACAGCCCTGTTGTTTTCTGTTCGGGAAGAATGGGTGTTGCATCATTCTCGCCCGATCACATGGGAACTGATTTCAAGCCGCTTTTTGACAAGATAGTCGAGCATATCGACCCGCCCGAGGGTGACGAGGAAGGCGAGCTTCAGGTGCTTGTATCCTCTATCGACTATAACGAGTACGTGGGCAGGATCGCTATCGGACGCATCGAGCGTGGTGTGATGAAGCAGAATCAGGAGGTCATGGTATGTGACCACCTCGGCAGGACAGAGCCTTTCAAGGCGAAGATAGTATCGCTTTATACCTTTGAGGGACTTAATAAGGCTCCTGTTTCGGAAGCGAAGGTTGGAGATATCGTGTGCTTCTCGGGAATCGAGGGAGTTACCATCGGTCAGACCATAACTTCCGTAAGCTGTCCCGAGCCGCTTCCTTTTGTAAAGATATCCGAGCCTACCGTTGAAATGACTTTTTCCGTAAACACAAGTCCGTTTGCGGGCAGAGAGGGCAAGTTCGTTACATCCCGTCAGATAAGAGAGCGCCTTCAGAGGGAGCTTCTTAAGGATGTTTCGCTGAGGGTAAGCGACAGCGATACTCTTGACGCTTTCAACGTTGCGGGCAGGGGCGAGATGCACCTTTCCATACTCATTGAGAATATGCGCCGTGAGGGCTATGAGCTTTCTGTAAGCACACCTCGTGTTCTTTATAAGGAGATAGACGGTGTTAAATGCGAGCCTGTGGAGCGTCTTGTTATAGATGTACCGGAGTTTGCCGTAGGTTCTGTTATGGAAAAGATGGGACAGCGCAAGGCAGAGATGACGGCTATGACTCCTGTGGGAAGCCGCACAAGGCTTGAGTTCCTTATTCCGTCCAGAGGTCTTTTCGGCTACAGAAGTGAGTTTATGACCGATACAAAGGGCGAGGGCATAATGAACTCCGTATTCGACAGCTATAAGCCTTATTTCGGTGATATTCCCAGAAGAACTGTAGGTTCTCTTGTTGCGTGGGAGGACGGTCAGGCTATCACATACGGTCTGTTCAATGCACAGGAGCGTGGAACGCTGTTCATCGGTGCAGGTGTTCCTGTATATGAGGGCATGATAGTGGGCGTATCTCCCAAAGCAGGCGATATCGTTGTAAATGTTTGTAAGAAGAAGCATCTTACAAATACACGTGCAAGCGGCTCTGATGATGCGCTGCACCTTATTCCGCCCAAGACTATGAGCCTTGAGGAGAGCCTTGAATTTATTCAGGATGACGAGCTTGTAGAGGTTACACCCAAGAGCATCCGTATCCGTAAGGTGATCCTTGAGCGTGATCTCCGTCTTAAGGCAGAGGCTAAGATCAAGAAACAGTAACGATTCTGGGCGGCATATGCCGCCCGTTTGCTTTGAGAAAATGGTGGGACAGATGGTAAAGGACATGACAAAAGGAGCGGTAACGCCGCTGTTGCTGAAATTCTCGCTTCCGCTGCTTATCAGCGTTGCGTTTCAGCAGCTTTACAGCATAGCTGACAGCGTTATCGCAGGTAATTTTATTAACAAGGACGCGCTTGCCGCTATTGGTGCAAGCTATCCGATAACAATGATATTTCTGGCTGTAGGTACAGGAATGAATATCGGCTGCTCTGTTGTTATCTCAACGTTCTTCGGAGCTAAGGATATCAGGAACATGAAAACAGCGGTGTTCACATCCCTGATATCAAGCCTTGCTTTAGCGGTCATTCTTACGGTCGTGGGGCTTCTGACGGGCGGAATGTTTCTGGAGCTGCTTGGCACAGACAGCGCTGTATTTGCGGACTCAAAATCGTATCTGGATATTTATGCACTGGGTCTTGTGTTCCTGTTTGCATATAATATATGTACAGGTATCTTCACATCTCTCGGTGATTCAAAGACCCCGTTGTATTTCCTGATAGGGTCGTCTGTCGGAAATGTTGCTCTGGACCTGCTTTTCGTGGTAGTATTCGGAATGGGCGTACCCGGAACGGCATGGGCGACATTTATTAGTCAGGGCATATGTGCTGTGCTTGCTTTCATCGTGCTTATGGGCAGGATAAAGAAGATAGAGTGCGATTCATTCAGCCTGTTCAGCAGAAGCATGCTTGCAAGGATATCAAGGCTCTCTGTGCCCAGCATATTACAGCAGAGCTTTGTTTCGGTGGGAAATCTGTTTATCCAG
>JAGAKC010000111.1 GCA_017848155.1 Oscillospiraceae bacterium
CCGGATATCATATCCTCGCTAAGCGAAAATACTCTCTCCAAAGCCTTTACAACACCTGCCGCCTTTTCACCGAAAGGTATTTCCATATCCCCCATCTTTCCTTTATACTGTCCGCCTGATTTTTCAAGGGTATATCCCCCGATTATCTCAGGTGAAGAATATTCCACTCTGACAGTTTCACGCTCCCCTTTATCGTTGGGGGCAGACATTGTTATTTTAACTTCATTTTCGTGTCCGTTATAAACAAGGGTACAATCAAAAGAAAGCTCCCCTTTCTGATAATCAAAAAGCGATTCTTTTTTTGTGCTGCAGGAGCTCAGAATAAGACAGCACAACACCAATGAAATAAATCTTTTCATATTGTCCTCACAAAATAAAAATGCATATGCTAAAGCATATGCATTCTTTTTTTATTTATGACAGTAGGTTTATAAGGTTTTCTGCTGAAAATCCGCTTTCTGTGTAGCAGCTTTCAAGCATAAGCGAAAGATTTTCCTCGCTGTATTCTATCTTGGTGAGGGTAGCGGTCTTTGGCGTAGCGGCACTGGGAAGCACCTTTTTTCCGCCGAAAAGCAATGTGTTCAGAAAGGACGATTTTCCCGCCTTAACCTGACCGATAACACCGATATTCAGCTTTCTGTCCTCACGGAAGAAGTCGTCCGTTTTGGTGATGAAGCTGTCACGTATCTTTGCAAGCTGCGAAAGATCGGTGTAGTCGCCGTAAGGGGAGAGGGTATCTATTGCTGTGTTTATCCTGCCGATGTGCTCGGCAAATTTCTGCTCGTCAAGAGCTGTTTTTTTGAAGATGGGCATGGTGTCACCTCGTTATGACTATATTAAACGTGAGCTATTATTGCATTCGCAATTTTCTGTAGTTACCTTATTGTGTTGGTAATGCAGGCAAAACAAAGGTCTATCATCTTTCTTGGTATGACAATTATTGAATTTACAAGATGATACTTTTGCATTTATATCACGTGAAGCAGAATAATCACTATTATAGTATTATACCAGCAATCCAATCTTCATCATATGCAACAATATCTTTAAATTCACATGATGGAGATAATGAAAGCTCCGGGTTGCTGTCACAGCTTGCAGAGGCATTTTCGATACCAAAGCCTGATCATTACATCATGCTGAAAAAGAAGGTGGAGGACTACAAGCGATTCGACCGCAGAAGCGAGTGTCAGGAGCACATCAACAGCTCTGTTGCGGCGGTGTGCGAGGAAGCCGCAAAATACCTTGACACAAGCAGCGGAAAGTGCCTTTCAAAGGAGATGGCGAGCCATTACAGCGACAGTCTGCAAAAGGCTCTTGAGGACAACAAGGCACAGCTTGACAGCCTTTGTACAGGCGATAAAGCGTCGCTCCTCGGACAGCTTGAAAAGCTCTGCGACTGTTACAGGAAGCTGCTGGATGTCTACAACGAGGAGATGAACGAGGGCGATTATTACTCCCTCTACAAGCTGGACTATTTTCAGAGCATACCTGATATCGAGGAGATAGGCGAGCTTAAGCCGAAAATGTTCCGTGAATGGGATTTTAAAGAGGTCACGAAATACTATTCCAAAGGCAGCCACGAGGTCAACACCACCCTCGAAAAAGACCTGAATGAGCTTGCACGCACCTTCCGCAATTTTGCTGAAAGGGAATACAAGAAGCTGGTAGAAAAGCCTGTTATCGAGCTGCTGAAACAGCTTTGCGGATAAAAAAACGGCTCTCTGTGATATGCACTCCGAAAGTCAGACACTTTTGGGGTGCATATCAACGGAGAGCCGCTTTGCTATGTAGTCAGACATGCTCCGAGCCCGCACCGGTACAGGGCGGTTTAAAAAAAATTAACAGAAAATGGACAGAAAATGAGATACTTTTTGAGCTTATTCGTATATATTGATGAAGCACAAGGAGATCGGAGCTGTTCATGCCACTGTATCAATAAGATCATGGCTGATGGAGCAGCTGAATGATGTCTGTAGTGCAAAACCGTCTGTAAATGATTGACAAAAGAATAATCATTTTGTATAATCATTACAGCAGACACCACAGGGACGGCAGGCCTGTGCTGAAACAGCTGCCCATGTTCCGACTGCAAAAAATATAAGGAGGAGCTTATGAAAAGACAAATTTGGAAAAGGTCACTTAGTGTACTGGTCGCAGCATCTGTACTTCTGACGTCGTCAGGCTGTGCGGACAACAAGACCGACAGCGTTCAGCTAAGCTGGGAATCCGATGAAAAGGACTGGGTATCAATAGATGCTTCTGCCGCAAAGGATGGCGAGCACTACATCGTTACTCTGTCCGCAGGAACAGAACGTTTTGCTGAAGATGTGGCAAAGGGTTCGGTATTGATAAAGGCGTTATCACACGGTCCTGAAAGCGAAGGCGCTGTGCTGGTGATCGAGGATATCACAGCATTTGATGTTGAAAAGGTATCAGAGAGCGAGCTTAAGCTTAGCTTTGATTCCTCTGCAAACTACGAGGCGATACATGTCGGAGTACATAAGGACGTGATGGAAAGCGGCAAATATGCCGAAGCATACTGGAGCGACAGCTCCTATGATGTGACTCCTGTGTATTCTGCGAATATCGGCGGAACGATATCAGAATATGAAAAGGACCCCGTCATATCTGTTAAGCTGAACGGCGCAGCACCTTCTGCAGAGCTTACAAAGGATATGCTTACGCTGACGGACAGGTTCAGCGGATTGGAGATAACAGATGTAAAGGGCGAGGATGGCACGATAGTCATCAGCACCTCGGGTACGGTTGAGGACGGCGATTCCTACTACGGCGGAGTAACGCTTTCCGCAGGCGCAACAACGGCAGGTGAGGAGCTTTCCGCTGAGATCGTCATTGCGGTACGCAGCGGATATCTCGTTCATGACAGCTTTGCTTTTGCAAGCGGCGAACTTAGCTTTGATGTCGCATTCGACAATGACACATTTACCGCAGCAGCAGGCGAGGAGATAGTATGCGATGATATCACCTATACAGTAAAGGCTGTGTCGGCGGATAAGCTCACCGTGACTCTCGCTGTCGCAGCAGGTGCAGAGGACATTGATACAGCGATAGACATGATAGATAACAAGGCGCTGGTGATACCTGCGACAATGACAGGCTCACAGAGCGAGCATATCGTTATGCTGCATGCTGTAGAGGCTTCTGTCGGCGGATATCTGGATTATGTCGATGAGGCTGAGGCTGAGGATACCTTCACCGCGACAGCAGTGCTTTATGTAAAGAACGGCGAGTGGGGTGAGCTTACGGCTGACGATCTGAGCTTCGGCGGAGATTTTGCAGATGCGACTAATATAGAGCTTAAAAAGGATGGCGATTCGTATACTGTAACATTCGACTTTGTATACATCGGCGCTGACCTTGAAGAAACAACGTTTGACGGCGATATCACAGTTGCTCACGACAATATGAAGAATGAGTGGGGCAGCAGCGGCGACAGCGAATATATACAGCTCTGCTATCTCCCTGTCTCCGATCGTGATCCTGAAATTGACCCCCCCGATCCTTATTATGTGGATCTGGAGCTTCCTTATCCCAGCTATAGAGATGCGCTTTTAGATTGGAAAGCTTCAAACCTTCAAGCCTTAAATGATGCTTGGTCATTTGCAAAGGGTGTTGGGGCAGTGGGCTCTGTCATATCGGGTGTACAGACAATACTTGGTATCTGCGGAGTTATAGAAAATACCGATGCAAAGATCGAAAGGGTGACCAGAGAGATACTGACATCTTTGGGTAACCTGGACAGAAAGATGGACTCACTTGGAGCTGCCATATCGGCAAATGGAGCAGATGTGATCACAGCTGTACACGGTACAGCATTCAACACTGCTTCTCTCGGTTGGAACAACTTCCTTAATGACTACGCCGCACCTCTTACAAAGATAATGAACTCCTACAACAGTAAGTATAACGAATACATTCATGATTATGTGAACAGGTCAGGAGTATCACACTGTGTAACGGTATACATCGATGAAAACGGTAAGGTCACTCTCCCGGGCTCTATGACGGGATATTCCGTTGATGGCGTGGAGATCGTAAAAGAGGTGGAATGCTTGCTCAGTGCAGAGCTTTCCGATGTCAAGTCAAAGATATTGAAAAACAAGGACAAGCTTTACGAGGGCTACTGGGAGGATATCACTGCGTCGGATATATCCCTTATCGATATTGACGGAGAGCCTGTGGAAGACATTTCCGATGATGATTATTTCGCTGCGGTGCAGATGGATGCGGCAATGTACGCTTTGAATGAAGTGGGTAAGGACAATATCATCAATGCTTTTGTGAATTTCTGTAACGCTCTTGCAGGATATAATGCAGGTTCACCTGTTCCGAAATCTGCGGTAAAGCCGCTTGATTATTACTACCAGATGATGTATTATTTCTACAATTTCTATTCTGAGGCAAAGGAAGATATATCAATAATCCGCACCTGGCTTAAGGATACACTGTTTAAGGGTTCCGCCATTGCAACGCTTGCATATACTTTTTATCCCGCAGCACAGAAGGATATTGTGGCAAATGCTGCTGCTCTGGCTATTAACGAGCTGTCTGAAAATGACGGTGAGCATAACGATAATTACTGCTATATAGCCGGAAAAGATCTGTCCTGCACGGAAGTATTTCCATACACCAGTATTAATGCTAAAGGACAAGTCACTGGCAGCTGCGTATCTGCTAACCGGACCTGGGCGAATCCCGTTGTTTTCCCTTCGACCGGTAAATTCATGACAGAAACCGAAGTGGCTCTTATGATACGCAGATATGAAATGCTGAAGAGTAAAAGTATTTTAGGTACTCAAGGAACAGAAACCTTTGGTGACTATCTTGTCACCCGTGCTATTATGCCCGAAGCTTTTAAGAACGGTATAGTTTTAACGTCAGCGCCTTCAAAACAACCGATCCCACTTAATAAAAAAATACAGCTTAAGATCCAATGGAAACATGAAGACTCATCTTGGTTCAATGTAAATGATGAGGTCGAGGTAGGCGATTACGGAAAGCTTTCCGCAAAACATTTTGATACAAAACTCACCAACTATTGGATCAGCGACACTATCGACCTAAACGGAACAATTATAAAGAATAATATGCTTGCCGCACATGGCCTATATGCCGAGTCTTTCTTTATAGTAGGTTCGGAAATCTATCATCTTGAATACAAGAATCCTAATTCCTTGCTTATTTTCAATCTTAGCTGATAAACAGATATCTATGAAAAAAAACTTATTGCTTATGGCTGCGGCGGTGCTGTTTGTGACGGCTCTTGCAGGGTGCGGTTCTGCGGAGATATCATCCTCTCATGATACGGCGCAGAGTGCGGCAGAAAGCACGGTACTGTCCGAAAGCAGCGCTGCACAGCCATCGGCTCCCGAGCCGATCATAAATTATGACGACGGTTCATACACACTGATGATCTACATGTGCGGCAGCAGCCTTGAAACAAGATCGGGCTATGCGACAAAGAACATCACCGAGATGCTTTCGGCAGAGCTGCCCGAAACCGCAAGGGTGATCATCCAGACAGGCGGCGCCGACAAATGGCGAAAATACGATATCTCCTCCGCTCACAGCAGCCGCTACGAGATAAAGGA
>JAGAKC010000112.1 GCA_017848155.1 Oscillospiraceae bacterium
AATTACTTCATGATGGATTGCGGTGCGGATGAGCTGTCCTTTGAAACTATCGCAGCTTCGGGAGTTAATTCCGCATCACCCCATGCTGTGCCGACCGACAAGA
Source organism: Oscillospiraceae bacterium (assembly GCA_017848155.1). GTDB lineage: Bacteria > Bacillota > Clostridia > Oscillospirales > Ruminococcaceae > CAG-115. The sequence continues at coordinate 104 of JAGAKC010000112.1, forward strand.
AGCTGGAAAACGGCGATTTTCTGACGCTTGATTTCGGCGCAGTGGTGGACGGATACCATTCCGACATGACGAGGACGCTGGTGATAGGCGACCCTACCCCCGAGATGGAGGAGCTTTACAATGCGGTGTACAGCGCAAATCTCGACGGACTTCAGGCGATACGTGCAGACGTGGGCGGAAAGCTCGTTGACAGCGTTGCGAGAAGCACGCTTAACGGCTGGGGCGGCTATGACAAGTACTTCGGTCACGGACTGGGTCACGGCGTGGGTCTTGAGATACACGAAGCGCCCACCCTTTCCCGAAAGAGCACCTCTGTGCTGCGTGAGGGCATGATAGTCACGGTGGAGCCCGGTGCATATATCTCGGGAAGATACGGAGTGCGCATCGAGGATATGGTACTTGTTACAGAAAATGGCTGTAAAAACCTCACAACTACGACAAAAAAGCTGATTCATATTTAAAATTTCGTTTTTTTTGCAAAAAGGGGTTGAAAAATTCCGCAATATAGGGTAAAATATAAAAGATGGTTTACTATAGGGCAGGTCGGAGCTTTTCGGTTGCCCCGCAGATATACTTTCTGCGCCTGATAAATCTAAAATATACGATAATAAAATTGGAGGTTCCTACTATGGTAACAGCAGGAGATTTCAGAAATGGCATGACCTTTGAAGAGGAAGGCAACGTAATGCAGATCATCGAGTTCCAGCACGTAAAGCCCGGTAAGGGTGCTGCGTTCGTAAGAACAAAGGTGAGAAACGTTATCACAGGCTCTGTGGTTGAAAAGACCTACAACCCTTCCGCAAAGTTCCCCACAGCATACGTTGAGAGAAAGGATATGGAGTACACATATTCCGACGGCGATCTCTACTACTTCATGGATCCCGAAACATACGAGCAGATCCCCGTAAACAAGTCCGATCTGGGCGACGCTTTCAAGTTCGTTAAGGAGAACATGGTATGTAAGGTACTGTCCTACAAGGGCAACGTATTCGGCGTAGAGCCTCCGAACTTTGTTGAGCTTCAGATCACACAGACAGATCCCGGCTTCGCAGGCAACACAGCAACAAACGCTACAAAGCCCGCTACACTGGAAACAGGCGCAGAGATCCGTGTTCCCCTGTTCATCGACAACGGCGAGATCATCCGTATCGACACAAGAACAGGCGAATACATGGAGCGTGTAAAGTAACAGTTTTTTAGGAAAGGATGAATGGACATGACTATTGGCGAAAAGGTATCTTATATCAAGGGTCTGGCAGAGGGCCTTGCACTTGACGAGGCTACAAAAGAGGGCAAGATCATTGCCGCTATGCTTGATGTCCTTTCCGACATCGCAGAGAACCTCAAGGAAGTTGACGAGGAGCTGGACGATATCGCTGACGTAATGACGGATATGGAGGAAAGCGTTGCTGACCTCGAGGATATCGTTTATGACATCGACGATGATGACGATGAGGACGACTACGACGATGAGTTTGAGGACGATCTGGACGAGCTGTACGAAACAACTTGTCCCGCATGCAGCAACACCATCCGCTTTGATTACGAGCAGGCTGCTGCAGGCGGTATGGACTGCCCCAACTGCGGTGAGCATCTCGAGTTTGAGCTTGATGATGACGACGCAGAGTGATCCCGTTCACTGTTAAATGGCAGGCGGAGGACTTTATGTCGTCCGCCTGTTTTTTGTTGTAAAGAGAGGAGATATCCATGAGCTGGAGAGATAATCTGATAAAGATAGAGCCGTACGTTGCAGGCGAGCAGCCAAATAAGACGGACTTTATAAAGCTCAATGCCAATGAGAATCCCTATCCACCTGCGCCCGGAGTGCTTAAGGCGATAGAGAGCTTCAATGCAGAGGGACTTAAAAAGTATCCCGACGCCAATTCAAGGGAGCTTGCCGATGCTATTGCGCAGAGAGTGGGTCTGAAACGTGCGAATGTGTTTGTAGGAAACGGCTCGGACGATGTTCTGGCGCTGTGCTTCCGTGCGTTTTTCAACTCCGACAAGCCTGTGATCTACCCTGATATTACATATTCGTTCTACCCTGTGTGGTGCGATATGCTGCGTATTCCGTATGAAACTATTCCCGTTGACGAGGATTTCAATATCAATGCGGCGGACTATGCACGTGAAAACGGCGGCGTGGTCATTGCAAACCCCAATGCGCCCACCAGCATCGGCAGAGGACTTGATTTCATACGTGAGATACTGGACAATAACCGTGACAGTGTGGTCATCGTTGACGAGGCTTATGTGGATTTCGGCGGAGAGAGCGCTGTGCCGCTGCTGAATGAATATGAAAACCTTGTGGTCACCCAGACATTCTCGAAGTCGCGCTCGATGGCAGGCATGAGAATAGGCTGCGCTTTCGGTAACGAGGAGATAATCTCGGCGCTGTATGCCGCAAAGGACAGCTATAATTCCTACCCGATGGACAGCGTTGCGATAGCCGCAGGTGTTGCGTCGGTGGCTGACGAGGAGTACTTCCGTGCAACTGTAGCTAAGGTAATAGCTACCCGTGACAGGCTTAGTGCTGCGCTCCGTGAGATGGGCTTCACACTGCCCGACAGCTGCACCAATTTCGTGTTTGCACAGCACAGCAGATACCGTGCAAAGGATATCTGTGAGCACCTCAAGACCCGTGATATCTATGTACGCTATTTCAGCAAGGCGAGGATAGATGACCGCCTCAGGATAACCGTAGGCACCGATGAGGAGATAGACGCACTCATAAGGGAGCTTAAGGCATATATCGTGTAATATTACAGACCGCCCCTGATATAATTGGAGGCGGTCTGATGTTTATTTAAGGTCCTGCAGGTCCGCTGCGGTCATGTCATTTTCGATGTTGTCACGGGCGAGGTCGGTGTCTATCTCGGGGTAGATGTCCGCAGGGATGGGACGGTCTGTGTGATAAACCTTCTGACGTGGCGGTTTTGTGCCTGCAATGATGTTATTTGCACGTTGCTTTGTGTGCTTTGCCTTGCCCTGAAGCTCAGGCACGGGCGGAGCATCGTGGTGCCCGTGCAGCGTCGGACGTTTCATGCCTTGTTTAGCCATGTTCTATCACCTCAGAATAAGTATGCTCGCTTTATGGACTGATTATGTCGTACATGGAGTTTGTGAAAACTAACCAAATCTATTTTCCTGAAATAGTTGAAACTAACTGTTTTTGTAGAAAATCCCGTGAATACTGAAAAAAATAGCTCAGCTACTTGACTTTTTTGCCATTTTCATGTATTCTATATATGAGGTTAGCAATTCCTAACCCTTATAAAAAGAAATAGAGTTAGTATTACCTAACACCTGATGATTCGGAGGATACATATATGGCGACATTAAAAGATGTCAAGATAGGTAAAAGTGCAGTCATAAAGAAGCTTAACGGCGAAGGTGCTGTAAAGCGCAGGATCATGGATATGGGCATGACAAGGGGTACTAAGGTGATCGTGCGTAAGGTTGCTCCCCTCGGTGATCCTATTGAGCTTACTGTGCGTGGATATCAGCTTTCGCTGCGTAAATCTGATGCAGAGCTTATTGATGTAGAATAAAAATGTAATTCCGTCCGTAAAGGACGGAGTTCATTACAGCAACAGTTAGAAAGAACTAACGCAAAGGAGAACGACACATGGATATCAGAATTGCGCTGGCGGGAAATCCCAACAGCGGTAAAACGACTCTGTTCAATGCGCTTACCGGCTCAAACCAGTACGTGGGAAACTGGCCGGGAGTGACTGTTGAGAAAAAAGAGGGTAAGATGAAGGGGGAAAGTGATATTATCATCACTGACCTGCCCGGAATCTATTCGTTATCGCCCTATACGCCTGAGGAGGTGGTTGCGAGAAACTACCTTATAGGTGAAAGACCTGACGCAATACTTAATATAGTTGACGGAACGAACCTTGAAAGAAACCTGTACCTGACAACTCAGATGCTGGAGATAGGACTTCCCGTCGTGGTGGCGATAAATATGGTTGACGTCATAAGAAAAAACGGTGATAAGATAGATATAGACGAGCTTGGCAGAAGGCTTGGCTGCAAGGTCTGCGAGATATCTGCGCTGAAGGGCGACGGTATACAGGAGGCGGCTCAGCTTGCGATAGCTGCTGCGAAAAGCGACGAACCTGTAAGAGTACGTCACAGCTTCTGCGGTTGCGTCGAACATGCTATCGCACATATCGAGGAGGCATTCCTGCACGACATCCCCGAGGAGCAGCAGAGATGGTATACCATAAAGATATTCGAGCGTGACGAAAAGGTGCTGGAGCTGCTTAAGATACCCGCTGCAAAGCGTGAGCATATGGAGAATGATATCCGTCTTGCGGAAGCGGAGATGGACGATGATGCAGAGAGCATCATCACCAATGAGCGTTACGATTACATAGCAAAGGTGCTTGATGGCTGTTATAAGAAAAAGAACAAGGATGGACTTACTACTTCGGATAAGATAGATAGGATAGTTACCAATCGTGTACTTGCACTGCCTATCTTTGCGGCAATAATGTTCCTTGTGTTCTATATTTCTGTAACGACAGTGGGAACATGGGTCACGGACTGGACAAATGACGGCCTTTTCGGTGATGGATTCCATCTGTTCAACATCGGTGCAGGCGAGTATGAGGAAGCTGTATCGGCTTATGCTGAGGAAAACATATTCGTAGAGGAACTTACTGCTGCCGCACAGACTGCTGTTGACGCAGGCGTTATCGGTGCAGAGGAAGTGCTGGGTGCGGTAGAGGAAGCTGATTTTGGCAGTTTTGAGGAGGCTTACGGCTCCTACGGCGGTGTATTTGCTGAGGCAGGTATCGACCTTGGTGCTATAGTTGACGGTCCCATGGAGAGCTTGCCCGACCCGGCTGAATACGGAGTATGGGTACCCGGTGTTCCTGTGCTGGTGGAGGGCGGCCTTGACGCTATAGGCTGCGCTGACTGGCTGAAGAGCCTTATCCTCGATGGTATAGTGGCAGGTGTCGGCGGTGTACTCGGTTTCGTGCCCCAGATACTCGTTCTTTTCATAATGCTTGGTTTCCTTGAAAGCTGTGGCTATATGGCAAGAGTTGCGTTCGTGATGGACAGGATATTCAGAAAATTCGGTCTTTCGGGCAAGAGCTTCATTCCCATGCTTATCGGAGTAGGCTGCGGAGTTCCCGGTATCATGGCTTCACGCACCATTGAAAATGAGCGTGACCGTCGCATGACTATCATTACGACTACATTCATACCCTGCGGTGCAAAAATGCCCATTATTGCACTTATTGCAGGTGCGCTTTTCGGTAACGCATGGTGGGTAGCGCCAAGTGCATTCTTTGCAGGTTGCGCCGCTGTTATCATGTCAGGCATAATGCTGAAAAAGACAAAGCTGTTTGCAGGTGATGTTGCGCCCTTTGTTATGGAGCTGCCCTCGTATCACATGCCGACTGTAAAGGCTGTTCTCAGCTCTATGTGGGAGCGTGGCTGGTCCTTTATCAAGAAGGCGGGCACAGTTATTCTTCTCTCCACAGTTATCCTGTGGTGTGGTTCGGTATTCGGAAATCTTCCCGACGGCGGCTTCGGCTTCAGTCTGGAGCTTGAGATGGCTGACAGCGTTCTCGGAATCATCGGCAATGCTATCTGCTGGCTGTTTGCGCCCCTCGGATTTGCTGATCCTACTGCTGCTGTTGCAACTATCATGGGTCTTGTTGCAAAGGAGGAGGTCGTTGCGGTATTCGGCGTGCTTGACTTCATGGGCATGACTCAGCTCGCAGGCTATTCGTTCCTTATCTTCAATCTGCTGTGCGCACCCTGCTTCGCTGCAATGGGCGCTATCCGCAGAGAGATGAACAGTCCCAAGTGGACTGCATTCGCTATCACATACCAGTGCGTATTTGCTTATGCTATCTCCCTGATAGTATACCAGTTCGGTTCTGCTTTCACAGGCAGCCTGAATATTATCGGTCTGATCTTTGCTATACTTGTTCTGGGCGCTATCTGCTTCCAGCTGTTCAGACCCTACAAGGAGAGCACAAGACTTACACACAGCGTAAAGGTAAAGTAAAAAACACATCTTCTGTACGTCGTAAGGAGGAGCAGTATGGGTGAATTTCTGATAAACAATATCGGTACTATCGCCGTGGGGGCAGTTGTCCTGCTTCTGCTCTTCTTTGCGGCACGCAGGATGATACTGGATAAAAAGCAGGGCAAGTCCTCCTGCGGCGGAGGCTGCGGCAGCTGTCCGAATGCGGGACTTTGCCATGGTGCTAAACAGGGTGGTCAGCGATGAACGGTATTCCCGAATGGCTGCCTACGGCGGCAATATGTGTGGTGATCGCAGTGATATGCGTAGTGGCTGTGAAAAGCTATGCTAAAAAGCTGTCAAAGGGCTGCTGCGGAGCTGCGGCGGACGATGAGGCCGAGATAAAGGCGGCAGAGGGTGACTATCCCTATTCCTGTACAGTTGAGATAGGCGGTATGACCTGCAAAAAATGCGCACAGCGTATCCAGAATGCCTTCAACAGGCAGGAGGGCTACAGTGCACAGGTAAGCCTTGAGGAGAGCCATGCGGTCATCCGATGTGCTTTTCCTATAAAGGAGCTGCTTATAAGAAAGACTATGATCGATCTTGGCTACTCTGTGGGAAAGCTGACATTGAATAATTAAGAAATATTCAAAGCGACAAATTTGTTATTTTGTCGCTTTTTCTTTGCCTCTTTCAAACAGGAACATGTACCGGATGTTTTTTGGGTTTCAAAATCTCTATTCTTTTAGTAAATAATAGACAAAGATCCGAAAATGTACTTGCTATTTTTGATAAATAATGCTATGATATATAGTATAGAATAGATGGAGGAATTGCCCGTCATGAGTAACAAAATTGAGTTAGATAACAGAGCTAAAATTATGAATACCGCATTTGCGGATGATAAGTATCCAATGGACAACGAGCCTGTTGTTGCTCGTCCCAGGACCACAGCATCTGCTCCTATGACAAAGGTACATAATGAGTCTGAAAAGAAAAAGTCCGTTGACGATGTATCGGTAAATTTGTCGTCTGATGAGCAGGAAAAGGCAAAGCCTGAAAAGCAGGAAAAGGTAAAGCCTGAAAAGCAGGAAAAGGCAAAGCCTGAAAAGCAGGAAAAGGCAAAGCCTGAAAAACAGGAAAAGGCAAAGCCTGAAAAACAGGAAAAGGCAAAGCCTGAAAAACAGGAAAAGGCAAAGCCTGAAAAGCAGGAAAAGGCAAAGCCTGAAAAGCAGGAAAAAGTAAAGCCTGAAAAGCAGGAAAAGCCTAAGCCTGAAAAGCAGGAAAAGCCTAAGCCTGAAAAGCAGGAAAAGGCAAAGCCTGAAAAGCAGGAAAAAGCAAAGCCTGAAAAGCAGGAAATGCCTAAGCCTGTAAAGCAGGAAAAGCCTAAGCCTGTAAAGCAGGAGCAGGCAGAGAAAAAGCAGGTGAAGATAGTTCTTCCCCTTGATGAGGAAGTAGCTGCGGCTGAGCCTGTTGCTGCTTCTACGGTAAAAAATGTTCCCGAGAATGTCGGAGCTGCCGAAAAGGCAAAAAGTGGCTCGGGTATTGGTGCGTTCTTTAAGAAGCTGTTCGGAAGGAAACGTGACGGCAGTGTTCTTCTCAATGGCGGCATCGGCATAAAGGGCAGGATACTCCGACTCTGTATCATCAGCGTGTGTGCCGCAGTTGTGGTGACCCAGCTGTTTTCAATCATCAGTACTTTCACATCCTTTGACAAGTCCTACACCGATCAGGCGCAGGCGCTTGCTGCGTCCTACGCACAGACCGTAAAGGCTAAGCTGGCTGCGTCGGATACAGCTGACCTGTCGGCTGCTCTGGGTAGTATCTCTGAGGGCAAAAATGTCGTTGTACTGGACAAGGATGGTATGGTCGTTGCAGCGGCAAATGTGCCGATAGCAGACGGTACTGTATCCTACAAGAACCATGAAAAGGGCGGATATGTGAAGCTCGCCGAGGCAATGATGTCAAACGGCACGGGCACGATCCGCTACAATGTTGACGGGGTGGAATACCTTGCTGCGTATTGTCCTGTTGAGCTTTCGGACGGCTGGTCTGTGGCTGCGAGCCTTGACTATTCGAGCGCTGCGTCGGGAATAGTTATCAACATGCTGATAGCTATCGGCATTGCGTTGCTGGTCATCGTGATGACCTGCGTGGTATGCATCAGGACCTCTGACAGGATCTCAAAGCCTGTTACCGAAGCTGCAAAGCGTCTGAAGCTGCTTTCACAGGGCGATATCACCACAGAGTTCGATGTCGAGGTGTCTAA
>JAGAKC010000011.1 GCA_017848155.1 Oscillospiraceae bacterium
CGAGGACGGCATTGCGCAGTACTACGTACCCGCAGGCAAGTGGACAGACATCCAGACAGGCGAGGTATTCGAGGGCGGCAAGTGGTATGAAACAAAGCACGACTACTTCTCCATGCCCGTACTTGCTAAGCCCAACAGCATCATTGCTTACGGTGATTTCAAGCGTGCGTTCACATACGACTATGCAGAGAATGCAGACATCGTTATCTACCAGCTTGAGGACGGCAAGACTGCTGAAACAACTATCTACGACGCTGAGTCCAACGTTGTTCTGACAGTTTCCGCAACAAGAAACGGCGATACCATCAAGGTCACAACAACAGGCACTGCAAAGAACTTCAAGGTTCGCTCCGCAGAGGGTCTGACAGTTGAGATGTAATCTTTAATTGCATAAAGCTATCCCCACAGGTCATTGATCTGTGGGGATGTTTGTGTTATATGGAGTTTAAAAAGTCAGCAAGTCTGTCCTGTTGTTCTCTGGATAATTTTTTTACTGCGGATATAAGGAACGGACTGATCTCTTGTGTTGGTTCATTGAAAAATTCGGCAAGACTTACACCGAGAGCATCGCAAAAATACGACAGTGTTTCAACGGTAGGATTGCGCAGACCTAGTTCTATATCCCGCAAGTGGCTTTGTGATATCCCTGCAAGATTTGCAAGCTTGTTTGTGGTCAGCCCTCGCTGTGTTCTTAACTCAATAATCCTCGCCGCTACATCCATTTTAGTGCTCCTTACTATAGTAATAATAAATATATTATATAGAAAATACAGATAATTAATTACCGTTATACACTTGACAACCTATCTTTATAATGATATAATATTATTGTGATAACGATAGTCGCCTGAAATATGGCACGAAACTAAATGGAGGTATTATTATGAGAATAGCAAAGCGGCTTTTAACTTTATTTATGGTCATAGTTATGGCTATGACGGCTTTTTCGGTGACGGTCAGTGCAGGTATTGAGGATACGGCTAAGAGTATTTCCAGTGGTAAAGCTGTGTCGACAACATTGTATAGTATATGGGATATTGCTGATTACAAAATCAATGTTACATCAAACGGAACTCTGAAAATAGCACTTACGTCCGAGATGAATTATTGCAATATATATGTTTATGATGTATATGGAAACAAGGTCAGGGTTGCAAATGAATCAGTATCGGCAGGAGGATATTCATATAGTCAAATAGGATATTCTGATTATGAGGCAAAATGGAATTCTGTGACAGAAAAGTACATAGGAACAATAAGCTATGGCGTTAGTAAAGGAACATATTATATTCGTTTCGCAAGAAATGGTGGTAGTGGTGGCAACGGCAAAATAAATTTCACCGCCACCTTCCCCTCATCATCTTCCTCAACATCAACAGGCAAGGTGTCCTACCTTACTCTTACAATGAGCAAAGGCTGGTCGTTACAGCTTGGCGCAGTGGTATCTCCCACGGGTAAAAAGGTAACATGGAAATCCAGCAAGAAATCCGTTGTAAGCGTTTCCTCAAGCGGACTTATAACCGCAAAGAAAAAGGGCACGGCTATCATCACGGCAAAGTGCGGCTCGAGTACAAAGAAGATAAAGATAATCGTTAAATAAAGCAATCCCCACAGGTCATTGATCTGTGGGGATGTTTTCGTATAAAAATGCCCTCTTTTCAGAGGGCATCTGCTTATTTACTTGTCGCCCGTGGACTCTCTGAGTATCAGCGAGTGCGGCAGCTTATACGTGCCACGGTCAGGCTCCTCCGCTTTCATGTTGGAGATGAGTTTCTCGATGACCGTCTTTCCCTGCAGATAGCAAGGCTGCTCCACAGTGGAGAGTCTGGGGATGAACATGTGCGAGTATGCGATGTTGTCGAAGCCGAAGAAAAGTATATCCTTTCCGACCTCAACACCATGCTGCAGTGCGTAGGTCATAGCTCCGATGGAAATGGTATCGGAAATTGAGAAGATAGCATCGGGGCGCTCGTCAAGACGCAGCAGCTCCTCGCAGCCCTCTGCACCGCTCTCCGCACTGTAATCGCCGTAGTATATCAGCTCCTCGTCAACGCCGATCCCTGCGTCGACCAGTGCACGCTTGTAGCCGTTTTCACGGTCTATGGACGACTGGCTGCGCACCTTTGTGGTGATAAGTCCTATGCGCTTTCTGCCCTTTCCGATAAGCAGATTCGTTGCGTCATAGCCTGCCTGCTCGTTGTCGATGGTGACACACAGTATCTCGCAGCCCTCAAGTCTTTCAAGGCACATCGCCATGTGAAAGCGCTTTGCAAGCTCGGATATCGTCGCAGCGTCCAGCTTCGGCGCAAGCAGCACCGCACCGTCTACCGCCTTTGAGAAAAGCATGTTGAGCAGGTGCATCTCGTGCTCGGGGTCATCTCTGGTCGTTGCGATAAGCACGTCATAACCCTGTGTGTATGCCGCATCCTGCATTCCACGCAGCACCTCTGAATAGAAGCTCTGCTCGGTGGATGCGATTATTGCAAGTATTCTTTTCGTTTCGCTCTTTCTGAGGTCACGTCCCAGAAAATTCGGGCTGTAGCCAAGCTCGTCCACTGCACGCTTTACCGCCTGTACAGCTTCATCTGAAACATTGGTCTTTTTGTTCAGTACACGGGATACTGTGGCAACAGATACATTAGCAGCCTTTGCTACATCTTTTATCGTGATATTCAAACGATCCACCTCATTTGTCGGTTTAGTTGGTTTGTGCAGTATAATGCAATTTTGTGTCAAAAATAACGATTATGCTATATTAATATAATACTCCAAAAGTAAAACGTTTTCAATAGGCAATTTGTACAAAACTGCGGTTTTTGCCTATTTATTATTGATAATCGGACGTAATAATGATAAAATTTAGTTATTCTGAACATGAAAGGAAAGAAAATGGAGAACTATCAGATAAAGCTGGATAAGCTGATATCGGGACTTGACGGGGAAGTGCCACGGCTGCTGCTTCATTCCTGCTGTGCGCCGTGCAGCAGCTACTGCATCGAGTACCTGTCACGATATTTCAGCATCACTATATTATATTATAATCCC
>JAGAKC010000113.1 GCA_017848155.1 Oscillospiraceae bacterium
GGACGCTTCCATGACGAGCTGATGCACGGACATGTTACGCTTATCGGCTGTCCCAAGCTGGACGCAACGGACTATTCCGAAAAGCTGACAGGGATACTCATAGCAAACAATATACGTAGCATCACCGTTGCACGCATGAACGTTCCATGCTGCGGCGGCATCGAAAACGCAGTAAGACAGGCGCTAAGGTCAAGCGGAAAGCAGATACCATGGCGCACTGTGACCATCTCCACAGACGGCAGGAGGCTCAACTGAAAAAACATATGCGCAGTGTTTCTACTGCGCATATCGTTGTATATAATACATTTCGGGAGCTATCGTTGGTGCGTCCGCCATATAGAAGTTTTTAACCCCGCCGTTTTGCAACTGCTGGGTTAGCTGTTTCTTATAAAAGGCGGGAACTGCCCAAGGCGGCTCGCCTTACGGCAGCTCTTTTTTACATAGCATAGCTCACACCGCTGCTTCTGATATGACGGGAGTCGTTGGCAAGCTCTATCATCGGAGCTGTCAGAGTGCCCTTTATATCAGACAGGCTCAGCACCGTTATCGAGGTGAAATCAGGACACAGCGCCCTGCACAGGTAAAAGAAAGGCAGACAAAGCATATGCGACAGCAGCGCAGATGACGAGCCGCCATGGCTGAACAATGCAACGGTCCTGTCGGTATCATCGCCGACAACACGGTAATTCGTCCCCTCACGCCTGTAGCCAAGGCTCTCAAGCCAGGTATCCGAGCTCTCCGCCACACGCTGAAGCTCCGAAAAAACGATGTTATTACAAAAAGGGGGCTTTTTCGTCCAGCTCTCATCCATAAGCGAATGGCCCATAGACACCGCATAAAGCGCAGTATCCCACGGATGCCCGTCAGCGTATACCTCGCCGCCGTCGGAGCTGCCCCATTTTATCTCCCTCATAAAATCAAGCACCGTCACATCCAGCGACAGCTGCTTCGCAGTATGCAGCGCCGTTTCACGTGCCCTGCCGAACGGAGAGGTGAATATCTGCTCTATGCCCTCGTCCAATAAACGAAGTGCGGCTTTCTCCGCCTGCTCATGACCAAGCTCCGTCAGGCAGTCATTGACATAATCAGGATGTCCGTGACGTACAAATACGATCTTCATAATGCACCTCCGTTAAAGCTGCGTGTTACATTAATTGTATCACATATCATGAAAAAACGCAATACATGTCACGGTTTTTATATGTCATTTCTGCTTTTTCTCTGCCTTTTTCTTAAGATATCGGTCATGCTTTTTTATGTACCTGAACGTGTCGGACAGCGAAAGGAATATGCGTGGCTGGATATGATAGGGGGATGTCACAGGCTGCATCACAAGGTTCACATGCTCAAGTCTTACGGGTATCGCATCGGTCTTTATCCTCCATCTGCCAACAGATGTTTCAACGCACAGATACGGCTCGCTGTAGCTGTATGTATAGCCTGCTTTCCTGCACATCAGCTCAAGGTCGCCAACCGATTCCCCACTGCGCTCCTTATTGTCTATCGGTATCGACAATGTGATATCATCTTCTGCTGTGGGGCAGCACCTGCGGCATGGCGTATA
>JAGAKC010000114.1 GCA_017848155.1 Oscillospiraceae bacterium
CCAGTCGCCCTTCGGATGCATCAGCATTATCGCATAAATCCAGTACAGCATGGAATCAGCCTTTGAAATTATATCTTCGGTATCCTGTGAGCTTCCACTTGCCAACGATGCCATCGCTGCCGCATGCGGTCATAAGACCAAGACAGAGTGTAAGTACGACTAAGATTGCTGTTAAGGATTTGAGTGTTCTTTTCATATCGATACCTCTAAAAAATATTTCCGGATTGAAATATATTGAAGTCGCCGGATTCGGCTTCTCAAAAACTCCGTAAGGAGATTTTTGCTGTTATAACTTTGCGGAAATACCGCTGCAAAGTGCTGCGTAATCTTTAAGAGTAAGCTCCTCTGCCCGTGCCGTAGGTCTGATACCGCACTCCGAGAAGATATCCGCAAGCGCTGCTTTTGCGATGCCAAGCTCGCCTGAAAGGGGGTTGATTATCTGCTTTCTGCGCTGCGAGAATGCTGCACGGACAATGCGGAAAAAGAGCTTTTCGTCCTTTACGCCAAGTCCGTTTTCGTCCATTATGTCAAGACGTATCACCGCACTGTCAACATTGGGTGACGGCATGAAGCTGCCCCTGTTTACCTTGAAGAGCATCCTTGGCTTGCTGTAGTACGACACGCCGCAGGAAAGCGCACCACAATCACGGGTGCCCGGTGCAGCACATATCCTGTCTGCGGCTTCCTTCTGCACCATAACGGTCAGCGCTTTTACAGGCAGCTTTTCTTCAAGCACACGCATTATAACAGGTGATGTTATATAGTACGGCAGATTTGCACATACGACTACCTCGCTGTCGCCGAATTTTTCTGCGATCAGCGCTTTAAGGTCTATCTCCATTACATCAGCAAAAACTATCTCAACGTTATCGAACTCGCTGAGCGTTTCTTCGAGTATCGGCTTAAGACCCGTGTCTATTTCGATCGCCACTACCTTGTCGCAGCGCTTTGCAAGCTCCTGCGTGAGCACGCCTACGCCCGTACCTATCTCAAGGGCGCAGACTCCGCTTTTGCAGCCGCCCTGCTCTGCGATCTTCGGGCAAATGGCGGGATTTATCAGAAAGTTCTGTCCGAGGGATTTTGTAAAGGAAAAGCCGTGACGCTCAAAGAGATCCTTTATCACGCCGATATTTGTAAGCTGCATCAATATCCCTCGCTGCCGATAAGGCTGTCATCGTTTTCTATCCAGTCGTTGACTGTAAGGGTTTTGAATTCATCCTTTGCGGTGCGTATCACCACACGATCTATACCCGCATTGATTATCTGGCGCTTGCACATGGAGCAAGGCTCTACATCTCCGAAAAGCTCACCTGTTTTTGCGTCAAGGCAGGCAAGATAAAGCACCGATCCGATCATGCTTGTACGGGGTGCGCTGATTATGCAGTTCGCTTCTGCGTGGACAGAGCGGCACAGCTCATATCTCTGACCCTTGGGCACGTTCAGCTTATCACGTGTACAGCTGCCCACGTCAGAGCAGTTTGCCCTTCCTCGTGGTGCGCCGTTGTAGCCTGTGGCGATTATCTCGTCATTCTTTACGATGATAGCGCCGAAGTTGCGGCGCAGGCAGGTGCCTCTTTCCGCAACAGTCTGTGAGATGTCAAGATAGTAATTTGTCTTGTCGCGTCTTTCCATGTAAACCGCCTTTCAAAACAGCACGGCTGACGATATCAGCGGTGCTTCTTGTTCATCTGTCTGGAAATAAACTCCTTGTTCTGCATGGGCTTCGGTACCAGCGGCACGTGTGTCCTGGGTGCAAGTGCCTTGTCTGCTGCCGGCTTTACCTTTCCGTCCAGGATATCTGTATATCTGCTGGCTATAATAAGCTGCTTTGAGTGAGTGCCGTTCTTTTTGCAGTACTCTATTACCTGTGCAAATTCTTCACGTGCTTCCTTGCCCTTCTGCAGGTTGAAGTAAAGCTCGCCAAGAACACATCTGTATTCGATAGCTAATCCGTGGTTGTTCTTTTCGTTCTCGGTATTTATTGCTTTCTGCAGCGACTGCACGGCATTGTCATATGCGCCGAGGTCGATGTAGCGAAGCGCGGCTTCGAAATCAATATTCATTATGAAAAATATCCTTTCACATATTAATAAGCTACATATCATTATTCTATCACAAATATATTGTTTTGTCAAAACTTTTTTTAATAATCGTACAATTAACTAAAAAAAGCTATCCTGTCTTATTATTTAACAGCGTATTATGACAAGATTCACATGTTTTGTATGGTAAAATTTAGTAAGAGGTTTATCGGGAAGCGGTATATACCGCACAGAAAGGAAGTTTAATATGACAGAAAAGGCTATAAGGCGAGAAACGGTATGGTCGAGAGTGAAGGAATACTGCTGTGACAGTGCGTCGTGGGCTGTGGGGAGCTTTGCACTGGAGCTTGCATCGGACGGAGCGTCAGCGGCTGTAGGCGCAGCTGCATTTTCGGCGGGACTGTCGGGGAAAAAGCGGCTGTATGCGCTTGCGGGCGGAGCTTTCGGGGCGCTGCTTCACGGCTACCCTGAGGGACTTAACAGGCTTGCGGCACTGGGAATAGTGCTTGCGGCGCAGATAATACCGGGCATAAAAAAACGAGCAGTTGCAGCGGTGATACGTTTTTTTGTCGCTGCGATGGCGGTGTGTTTTTCCCGTGTGGCAGATGCGGCGGAGCCGTCACAGCTGCTTATGGCGATAATTGCGGCAGTGGTGGCAGGAGCCTTTGCGGCGAGCGTGTACCTACTTTCTGATACGGTCGGTATGCGTGGATTCGACATATCCGAGCCGTCCGACTGCACTCTGGCGGCGGTGGTATCGGGTCTTGCGTTTATGTCGCTGGGCGGACTTGATTACCCGTTTATCAATTTCGGCAGACTTGTTTCGGGCTTTCTTGTACTGGTGCTTACGGCAAGACGGGGACTTACCGCTGCTGCGGTGGTGGGTATCCCTGCGGTATTCGGACTTTGTGCGGCTTCTCCCGAAACGGGGACAGGCGCCGCTGCGGCTGTTTTCTCCGCAGTGCTTAGCGGCTGCCTTACGAAATACGGTAAGCTGACA
>JAGAKC010000012.1 GCA_017848155.1 Oscillospiraceae bacterium
ATTGAAGATCTCGGTTTTGCAAAGGATTTACAAATGGGCATCCCGAGAGGGTCTGCCGCCGTTTCCACCGAAGCCGCCAAAATTACCCGTGTTGTCCATGTTGTCCATATTATCATGACCGCCCATTTTGCCCATGCTGCCCATGTCCGATATATTGACCGATGATGCGTCAACAAGAGCTGTGCTGCCATTCTGACCCTCTGTTGTGGATGGTATGGAGCCGTCCAGCTGTCCCCTGACGCTTTGTGCACGGAGCGCTATGAAGCTCCTCAGTGCTTCAACACCCTTTGTAAATTCCTCATAGGTGCAGAATTTCGTGGGGTCCTTCTCCACATACGGTGCGATAAGCTCTGCGGTGTCAGAGATAAGCTCATCCGCCCAGCCCGAATCAATCACCTCGGAAAGGAAAGAGGAATAAAACTCATGATACTGCTGCAGGTATGCATCGTCCGAGAATATCCAGCTTATCATGGGTCTGTCCTCGCCTATACTTCCCGAAACAGGTGTATCTATCGGCGCATTTACGGCAGACGATGCGTCATTTCCGTCAAAAGCTCCGAATGCAAGGTTATAGTCCCACGGCAGCATTGCAAGCTGCCCACCATCCTCGTACAGATAATAGTTGTGTATCATGTTTCCGGTGTAGCTGTCGCCGTTGCAGACGAAAAGATGCACCACGAAATACTTAATAACATCCTCTGTGAATACCGAGGAAGTATCACCCTCGGAAAGTGCTTTCAGTGCAGCTATCAGCCGCTGCTTGTCTGCATCGTTCACATCTGTTTTTGCGTTGCCGAAGATATTGGTGTAGCTGTCGGGGTCGTCATCGGTATATTGCAGCTTCACGTCAAAACTGCCCATACCGCCCATTCCACCTTTGTCACCTCTGCCCATTCCGCCCTTATCGGGACGGAAGCCGCCCTGCTGCATGGTGTTATCAGGAGCCGAAACTCCGTCGGGCATTTCGGGTACAGTTCCCTCCTCGCCCATTTCAGGCATAGCCATTCCGTTGGGCATTTCAGGAGGAGCCATACCGCCAAACTGTGATACGGTGGCATTTTCTGTACTGTTTTCCGCAGCTGCGTCACCGCCGAAAATATCACTGTTATCCTCACGGAATCTGTCCATATCAAAGTCACGTCCGTTGCCACGACCGCCGCCGAAGCTCATGCTGTCAGGCTTGTACAGCTCGCCGTAGTCAGAGCCGTAATTCCGCTGCAGAAAAGAATCCTCCACAGCCTCGACAGCAAGATACAGACCCCAGTCCTCACCGTTTACAGTGATGTATGCAAAGCTGCACAACGGAGCGCTGACACCTGCCTTAAGCATCATCTGATACACGATGAAATCCTTCATGTAGGTGTTGTCCTGTATTATGTTGTTAAGGCACAGCTTGTCAAGTCCGTGATAAGTAAGGCTGCTGTCATAGTGATCGAATTCCAGCTTGAAGCTGTAGCGGTCATTGCCGTAATTCTTCACGGAGCTTAACGATGTGTTTCCCTTTGCACGTATGGCGATATTCCTGTACGCCTCGCCGTCTATCACCGCAGCACAGGTGATGTATTCTTCATCTGTGCAGGTCTGAAGAAATCCATCCCAGTCATCCGCTACGATGTCGATGGTATGCACACGGGTGTAGTCGAAAAGGCGGCTCTCATACCCCATCACACGGGAGGCAGGCTGAATACCGAAGGCCTCTCCGCTCATGAAAAGAACAGACAGCACCAGCACCACCGCAAGTATTATACAGCATATCCTGTCAAAATGCTTATGCGTTGACATAGTATATCACTCACCTTAAGACATATAGTCGCCGTTGTAGCTTACAAGCACTGCGCTCTGCACGCCGCTTATATCCGAAAGCGCATTTATGAAATCGGTATCGTCATCCTTCATACGTATCTCCATATTAAGCTCTATGAAGCCTTTCTGCGCAGTCTTGCTCTTGACAAGGCACTTCTGTACGCTTTTGGAAAGAAGCTCCTTTGCAGCCTTTTCACTGTCGTGACCGTCGCAGCGGATAACGACGATATAAGGATGAAGATGCGACTTCCTGTTTACGAATACCAGCAGTACGATGCCGATAAGCGCACTACCCACAAGGGCAAGCGGTATCATTCCCGCCGCAAGTACGATACCTGCGCCGATGGACCAGAAAAGAAAGCAGATATCCATCGGCTCCTTGATAGCTGTCCTGAAACGTACGATGGACAGCGCACCGACCATACCGAGGGACAGTACGACATTTGAAGTCACAGCAAGGATGACTACTGTGGTTATCATAGTCATTGCGATAAGAGATACTCCGAAGCCTGCTGAATACATCACGCCGTTATAGGTCTTTTTGTATACGAAAAAGATGAAAAGTCCTATTCCGAAAGCAAGAATAAGTGCGATAGCCATATCCAGAAGGTTTACACTGCCGAGGTTTTCAAGAAAGCTGGATTTGAAGATGTCATTGAAATTCATATTGTTACTCCTGATCTGCGGACCCTGCCGCTTGATTTATTTAGTTCTGCTGTTATAAGCCGTACATCCTGCAGGCGGCATATTTCGAAAACGCACCGCTGCGCACACCGTCAAGCTGCACGATATCTTTTATGAAAGATGGCAGGAAATCATCCCACTTAACTTCAAGTATCACGGGCGACATCGGCACAGGTACCGTTGCCATATCAGGGTCAAGAAAAGCTGTATGCTCCATGCCTGTACGTATGTCATAGTCGAGCGTCACCCGAACATTTCCTGCGGAAAAAACGAACGGCTCACGGGTGTAGTCCACCACCGTCCGTGCCCTAAGTCCCTGCGAGCGCATCTTGCTGTACAACTCACGCAGGAGCGGTCTTTCGTCAAATGCAAAGCGGCTGATATCACCGTTTGCTATCGCCTGAGCCTCATCAGCGGTGAGCGGTACGCTCTCCTTACTGCAAAGCCCGTTTACTTTTGATTTCTTTTCAAGCCGTATGAAGCTGATGTCATGATCGTATAATCTTATACGGAACTTTTCACGTCTGTTCACGCCGTTTATCTTCTCACGCAATGCTTTGTCGTACACATTATCAAAGTACAGGCTGCGGATATGATACCTGCCGTCAGCGGCATGTGGATCGGTCTGCATCACCGCCGACAGCCGTGACCTCAGCACAAGCAGGTCAGAGTAACTGATCTCATGCTTCATCTCATGTCGGAATCTCACTTTATCACTCCTTTTTTCGGCACAATATAGTGTACCGTTATTTGCCGTTTACTAGGATAACATTGTTTTATGATCAAATTGTGACAAAAGTGGGAAATAAAAATGGTGAATAAATAATAATCCTCCATGATCGTTCACATATGTGCAGAATCACTGCTTTATATACGGGCAGCGACCTGCGAATGTGCAGTTTTTTTGCAGCATAGTAATCGAGCAGCATCTCTGCGAAAGTGAAGCGATTTTTGCATAGCAAAAACGGACCGCCATAAGGGCGATCCAAGCTGAACTTCTGCAATCAAAACCACCAGTTGAACTGGTGGTTTGCTCTCGCCCTTCAAGGGCGTATTACCGGCTTGTGCCTGAAGGCACACTGAAAGTCTGGCAACCGCATCTCATTCACTAGCAGCCGCTCAAGCGGCTGTTATTTTTGCTTATGTATTCTTGCTACCCGTAAACGGGTCAACATACTCTTTCAGTGTTATCTGGTCATTTGCTATGTCCTCTTGCAGCTGATTTCGGATATATTCTTCTATCTTCTGCTTGTTTTTCCCTACCGTGTCCACATAGTACCCTCTACACCAAAAGTGCCGATTGCCATATTTGTATTTCAGATTTGCATGTCTGTCAAATATCATCAGCGAGCTTTTTCCTTTCAGATATCCCATAAATTGCGATACGCTCAAATTCGGCGGTATCTCCACCAACATGTGTATATGATCAGGACAAGCCTCTGCTTCTATGATATTTACTTTTTTCTGTTCACACAGCATTCTCAGTATCTTACCTATGTCTGCTTTTATCTGTCCATATATTACTTGCCTACGATATTTTGGTGCAAACACTATATGATACTTGCAATTCCACTTAGAATGTGATAAACTATGATTGTCATTCATGACATTGTCCTCCTTTGATTTCTGATGCGGTCGCCAAACCCGCTTCTATTATATCATAGGAGGACTCTTTTTTCTAAAGATTTTTTATTCCACCGCTTCAAGCGGTGGTTTATTTTCGCTAAAGCTACAAG
>JAGAKC010000115.1 GCA_017848155.1 Oscillospiraceae bacterium
CTCATCGTAATAATGCAGCGTGCGCACGCTGACGCCCGTAAGCTGTGCAAATTTCCTGATGTGCATTTTCATCTTATCGCCCCCTTGCCTATGAGTATACACTATGACGTTGCGTGAGAGTCAATAGGTTTTTTAAAATTATATCATGTTTTTTGTGGGAGTGCAAGATATTATAATGTTATTTCCACTGTATCAGTACATCACACACCCAGTTGTCCGCGGGCGGTGCGAGCTTTCCTGTTCTAACGCAGTATTCCTCGATAGCCTCATAGAAGCCAAAGAAGAATCCCTGACAATCTCGCTGAGCGTCCTCTGAAAGATGCTTCGGATACAGCTTGATTATTTCAGTGACAAAACGCTCAACTATGTCGGAGTATTCAGGCATCAGCGGCGCGAATATCCGTTCCACAAGCTCGTCAAAACACCGCTTCTGCTCCAGTGTGAATGCAGGAGTATCCACAAACAGCTCTCCGTCGTCACGGCGGATGATGTAGCAGTCCTTTATAGCCAGTGCTGCGTCATTTTCATAGGTGGTCGAGCCTTTTGTAAGGATATCCTCGCAGACGTTTATGAGGTTGTCTGTCATCATGTGCCTGAATGCAAAGCCTCGCATTGTAAGCACTATGTGTTCGTAATTGCCACGCGACCCTACGTTTGAATTATGCTGCCAGCCAACGCTGGAGAAGTGGTACTTACCCGATTCCTTATGACCGATGTAGCGCCAGCAGTTGCCGTCATAGTTTTGTGGGATCTCGGGGTAGGGGAGCTTGCTGTAATTCCTGCTGAGATACCTGAAAGCCATAGCTCCGTAGAGATATTTAAGCTCCTCCACCGATCTTTCGGCACGGTAGTGGTCTATCTTCAAAGCCTCTGAATAAAGCTGTCCAAGTGCATCTGTGATTCTATCCATTATCGGCATGAGTGCTGTTTCGATGTTCTCCTCGCAGAATTTTGCATATTTGTCGGTGCGGATAAGAAAATCAGTGCGATACTTACCCTTTGGTGGTTGAATAAGCGCACATCGGTCCACAAGATATGCGACCCTGTCCTCAATATAGAATGCAGGTACGCCGAGCGTTTTTGCAAGCTCTTCTACTGTCATCGGAGCTTCGTAGCAGTTGTATAGGATATTCTGAGACAGTGCGTCATTGAGATATTCTCCGGGGAATGGCTTATCCTTGCCGTTGTAGTCGCCGCTTCCGTATATTCCAATGTGCATTTTTATGGGATGTAATGCTGATTCTTCCATGGTGGTACACTCCTTTTTAAGTTTGCTCCGAGCCTCTGAAAGCCGCCATGTGACAGTGCCAATGGGGATATTCAGCTTCTCGGATATCTGTTTAGTTGAAAGTCCGTCGTAGTAGTGAAGAACGATGATATCCCGATATAACTCTGACAGCATAGCGATCCTCTCACGCAGTGAGGAATACAGCTCTTCGCTGTCATCGGACGGTACAGGTATATCCACCATCTCTTCGGGAGCGTCATAGACAAACATCGCGCGCTGTCTGCCTTGATATCTCCTGAATGAGCGAGCTGTATTCGCAGCAACTGACCACAGCCATGGTTCAAATCGGCTCTCGTCACGCAGCTTTGGGAGTGAGGTCATAGCCGTCAGCAGTATCTCCTGTGACAGCTCCTCAGCTTCATCCTCCGAAAAGCTCTTGCTGAGAGCAAATTTGTATATCCTGTCAACATAATCAGTCATTATCGAAATGTCCATCGATTCACCGCCTTTTGTGCTTTCATAAATAAAGTGCAGAATCAACACAATTTATTGGGTACATATTCAAAAAAATTGGCGGCAGGAAAACCACCTACCGCCTTGTTGTATCAGAACTGCTCCACCCACTTTGCAAGCTCATTGCTGTCGGGCTTTCCGTTTAACAGCCTGCCTGTGATGATCTCCGCACCCCTGCAGCTATCCGAGAGCTTTTCAGCGGTCTTGCCGAAGCCGCTTCCGCCCGATGTCGCAAAAAGAACTATCTTCTTGCCCGAAAGGTCGTAGCTCTCGAGGAATGTGTTGATGATAGTCGGCGCGATGTACCACCATATCGGGAAACCGAGGAATATCACATCGTATTCGTCCATATTTCCGAGCTTTTCTGCAATCTCTGGGCGTGAGGAGAGGTCTTTCATCTCCACCGAGCTTCGGGAATTCTTGTCCTGCCAGTTGAGGTCAGCGGCGGTGTAGGGGACAGCAGGCTTTATCTCGAAAAGGTCAGTGCCTGCCGCTTCTGCGAGAGCCTTTGCCGCCTTTGCGGTTACTCCGCTTGCTGAAAAGTATGCTGTAAGTTTCTTGCTCATGATGTCCTCCTTGAAGTATCTGAAAAACTATTTCTTGTACCAATAGAAAGTATAATGCGAATGCTGTTTAAATCCCAGCCGCTTGTAGAATTCCATATCTGAAATCACATAAGCCTTTTTTGCTCCAAGCGCGTGAGCGTTTTTTAACGCTTCTGAAATAACGAGTTTTGCGATACCCTTGCCGCGATAGTCAGGGGCAGTGCATACAGGCTCAACATAGGCATAGTCGGTATCAGTATCATACCACAATCCGCAGTATGAAACAAATTCCGAGCTTTCGTTTACAGCGGCAATATGCGTCTGTGCGTTGATGTGCGGTGCTGAAAGCATTATCCTCTGCTTGTTGATTGTTTCCTCGTCAAGCGGCAGGTCGCCCTGATGGTCAAAGCCTTTCCACAGCATTTCGTGGTGCTTGCAGAGGTGTTTCTCGGTATCGAGGTTTTTCAGGGATAACCCCTTGTCAGTGCTTGTGACGAAATCAAATCTGTCTATCTTAAGCACAAGTATATTTTCGGTCTGCTCGTGTATTGTAAAACCGTACTTTGTCAGCAATTCCGCTGTCCTTATGTCACTGTCGTTTACAGCTATGCCGAGACCGTTGTCGTCAGAAAGATTTTCGACCATATAGTCAAGGATATCCGTTTCAAGCTCTTCGTGACTTTCTTTCACTGCGAAAAAAGCCTCCCCGAAATAGTGGTCGTATACTGCGGCGCCCACCAGCACCTCATCAGCAAACCATAGCCCTATCTTGTCGATAGCTTCTCTGTCAAAATCGGGATGATGATACATCCATTCCCATCTTGCCCAATTCCAGTTGATGTGAGTAAGGTCATTCTGACAAAGCTCTATCAGGAATGTGCGGACGGTTTCGTAATAAGAATCGTTGAATTTTCTGAAATCGTAGTTCATAATTCACCTCATTATTGATAGCTTACTGATTTCCGCGCCTTCCCGAAATCCGAGAGAAAGGCTTCGTATTTTTCTGAAAAGGTGTGCATGGGTATTCCTCCGTATTAACCCTTATATCTCGGGTATCTGTCCTTGTCCGCATCTGTTATCTCACGAAGCACGCGGCAGGGCACTCCCACCGCAATAACATTCGGGGGAATATCCTTTGTCACGACGCTTCCTGCGCCGATAACGGCGTTGTCCCCGATAGTCACACCGCCGAGGACGATAGTGCCTGCGCCTATCCAAACGTTGTTGCCGACCGTTATGGGGAGAGCCACCTCAAGACCCTCGTTTCTCTGCTCTGCGTCAAGAGCATGCTCCGCAGTGGTAAACGTACAGTTTGGCGCAATGAAAACATGGTCACCGAATGTCACCTTGCCGCCGTCAAGTATCTGACAGTTGTGATTGGCGAAGAAGTAATCACCGACAGTGGTGTTGTAGCCGTAATCGCACCAGAAAGGCGTGTTTACAGCAACATCCTTGCCCATCCTGCCGAATATCCTTTTGAGTATCTCGCCCTGTGCCGCACGGTCAGATGGCTTTATCTGGTTGAATTCGTGGCAGAGGTCGTTGCACCTCGCAATGTCTGAAAGTATCTCGGGGTCATAGTTTGCGTTATATAGATAGCCTGCTGCGGCCTTTTCTTTTTCGGTCATGATATTCTCCTTTATCTCTCAAACCTCACCACATACGCTCCCAGCACCTGCTGACAGGGTATAGCGGCGGCATTCTCTGCGGTAAATTCCTGCTTCGGATAGATGTTCTTCATCTCTGTTGGAATTGCAGGAAGCGTCTTTCCTATGCTCTCGCCGTGAGCGTCGCTGTCAGTGAAGCTCCACCTGAAGCGGCAATCGCAGAATTCCTTGTTGGCTGTGATGATTTCAGGCGGACGAAGCTCGGTTTTATCCCCGAGAAAGAAACAGCCGTCATTGTCCTTTTCAGCAGGGCAGGAGCCTTCAATTCCAACGCCTGTGAAAGCTATCTCAAGGTGCTCTGTGCGGAATGTTACGGTGCTTCCCGAGCGGAAAAACTGCACATCCTCCCAATACCCGATGTTGAGCCAGCCCTTGACACCGTCCTTTTCGACAGCGGTGTTGAATTCAAGATAGCCTCGCTCACCGTCAGTAATCTCAGCATTTATGCGAAGCACAGGCCTGAGTGAAGCGAAGCCCCCAGGCAGTATCGCACGAAGCCTGTCCTGCTCTACATCGTAAGCCATTACATATTGCTCTGTTTTCATGTGTTGTCCTCCGCAAGAAATTCTCTTATCTTTTCGCTGATAAGCTGATATTCATGGTCGTGGACATAATGCGGACAGTCAAGCTCTATGTATTCTCCGCCCTCGACCTGCGCGATATATTCTTTCGGAATACTGCGCCATGTCTCCTTGTCGAAAGCAGTGCCGCCGCTGCCGTCAGAAATAAACAGAAGCATAGGAAGCTGTGGTGCGCCCTTGCTCTCAACAAGCTTTGCGTTATCCTTGACAGCTTCAGTTTCTTTCAGCATGGTCGAGGTGGCTGTGCGTGTGTAGAAAACAGCTCTGTAAATGTCCTTTTCCTGCTCGGTCAGCGTGCCGTGAAGAATAGCCTCGCTCTCGGAAATTCCGGGA
>JAGAKC010000116.1 GCA_017848155.1 Oscillospiraceae bacterium
GAAGTCCGAGCTTGGAGGCGACATAGTTGATTAAGGTACTCAGCTATCTTAAAAAGTACTGGTATATTGCTGTTTTATCGCCGCTGTTCATGATACTTGAGGTAAGCATGGATCTGCTGCAGCCGTCGCTGATGTCAAGGATAGTTGACGACGGTGTTCTTGGAAAGAATATGGATATCATCCTTGAGGTCGGTATCCAGATGATAATATTTACACTGATAGGATGTCTTGGCGGCATCCTGTCAGGTGTTTTCGGCAATATGGCTGCACAGAGCTTTTCAAACGATCTGCGCAAGGACGCTTTCTCAAAGGTGATGAAGATGTCCTTTCAGCAGACGGATAAGTTCACCACAGGCTCGCTGGTAACAAGGCTCACCAATGATATCACTGCGTGTCAGGACTTTGTGGGAATGGCGCTGCGCATGATGGTAAGGACTCTGATGCAGTTTGTCGGCGGCATTTTCATGGTATTGACCATAGATGCAAGGTTCGGACTTATACTTCTGTTTACCATGCCTGTTCAGCTCCTGATAGTCGTACTGGTGCTGAAAAAGGGCGCTCCTCTTTTCGGAGTGGTTCAGGAAAAGCTGGACCGTGTCAATACTGTGGTGCAGGAGAACGTTTCGGGCGCGAGGGTCGTTAAGGCTTACACCCGTGAGGAGTACGAGATAGACCGCTTCGGAAATGCCAATGACGAGCTTTGCAACACAAATCTGCGTGTGCAGAAGCTGATGGCACTGCTTACTCCTGTGCTCTCCATACTTATGAATGTATCTGTTCTTGCTGTCATATATATCGGCGGTCTGCAGGTGCAGGCAAGGGAGATAGAGGTCGGACAGATAATGGCTGTCATCACGTACATAACCCAGATACTTATGTCGGTAATGATGATAGGCATGATGTTTCAGCAGGTCACCCGTGCTGCGGCTTCGGCAAAGCGTATCAGAGAGGTGCTTGACGCTGACCCTGTGATAAAGGGCGGAGCTTTTGACGGAAGCTCATCCGAAAAGGGCACTGTGGAATTCAGGAACGTTTCCTTCAGATATCCGGGGGTACAGGCAAGAAACGTGCTTGAGGACATCAGCTTTACTGTAAACAAGGGTGAAACTGTTGCGATACTTGGTGCTACGGGATGCGGAAAGACATCTCTTGTGAACCTGATAACCAGATTTTATGATTGTACAGACGGTCAGGTGCTGGTGGACGGGGTCGACGTAAGGGAATACGACCTTGACGCACTGAGAGGAAAGATTGGCACTGTCCTGCAGAAGAGCGAGCTTTTCTCTGACACGATCGAGAACAACATCCGCTGGGGCAAGCCTGACGCTACCGATGAGGAGATAAGAAAGGCTGCCGAGATAGCGCAGGCTGCTGACTTTATCGAGGGCTTCACGGATGGTTACAAGGATCTGATCACCGAAAAAGGCTCGTCACTTTCGGGCGGACAGAAGCAGCGCCTTTCCATAGCCCGTGCCATCGTAAAGAAGCCTGAGATACTGATATTTGACGACAGTATGTCGGCACTCGACCTTACGACTGACGCAAGGCTCCAGAAAGCGCTTCGTGAGGAGCTTGACGATACCACGATAATCATGATAGCACAGCGTGTTGCCAGTGTAATGAGCGCTGACAAGATAGCTGTAATAGAAAACGGCAGGCTTGCCGCCTTCGATAACCACGAAAATCTTATGAAGAGCTGTGATGTCTACCAGGATATCTACAACTCCCAGATGAGAAAGGGGGATGAGAAGGTTGGCTGATAACAATAACAAGCCTGTCATAAATCTCCGACCCGGCGGGCCGGGCAGAGGTCCTGGCGCAATGGGAATGCCAAAGGAAAAGCCGAAGAACACTAAGGCTTCTCTTGCAAGGATATTTGCGTATATCGGAAAAAATAAGAATCTGCTGTTCGGAATGCTTGCGGTGATGCTGATCGCAACGCTGCTCAACATCGTTGCTCCGTCGCTGCAGCAGAAGGCGATAGATACGATAACACTGACGGACGAGAGCGCCTCGGTCGATTTCGGAATGCTCATCACATGGCTTTCGGTGCTTGGAGGAGTGTACCTTGTATCTGCAGTGCTGACGTATTTTCAGAACATCTTTGCGGCAAAGCTGTCACAGTACACGGTAAGGATAATGCGCAGCGATCTTTTCAGCCGCATTTCAAGGCTGCCGATAAAGTACATGGATACGCATAAGCACGGCGATATCATGAGCCGTATGACGAACGACGTTGAGAATGTGTCAAATTCCGTGTCACAGTCGCTCGGCTCTCTTGTGTCGGGTATAATCATGCTGATAGGCTGCTTTGTTATGATGCTCGTCTATTCATGGCAGCTTACGCTGATAAGCATGATAACCATTGTCCTTACGCTTATCGTGTCAAAGAACCTGTCAAAGCTGATGCGGAAGTTCTTTCCCATGCAGCAGGCAAAGCTCGGTCAGCTCAACGGTCAGATCGAGGAGGCTGTCAGCGGCTACAAGACGGTAAAGGCATACACTCGTGAAAAGGTAGTGTGTGATGATTTCAACAGGACGTCAGACCAGCTCAAGTCCATCGGCATCAAGGCACAGATACTGGGCGGCTCGATGGGCCCCTGCATGAACTGTATAGGTAACATCGGATTCCTGCTTATTGCGGCATTCGGCGGCTGGTTTGCGATAGAGGGCATAATTTCTGTCGGCACGATACAGGCGTTCATAACCTACTCAAAGCAGTTCACAAGACCCATAAACGAGATAGCAAACCAGTATGCACAGCTCCAGTCTGCGATTGCAGGTGCGGAGCGTGTGTTTGAGATAATGGACAGCGAGCCTGAGGACGAGGGCGGAAACGAGCCGTTTGAGATAGAGGACGTAAAGGGCGACATCGATTTCAAGGATGTAAAGTTCTCGTATGTTGAGGGCGAGCCTGTTCTTACTGATTTTGACCTGTGGGTGAGAAGCGGTCAGAAGATAGCTATCGTCGGCGCAACGGGAAGCGGCAAGACCACAGTCATAAACCTGCTCACACGTTTTTATGACGTGGACGGAGGTGTGATAACTCTTGACGGGCAGGATATAAGAAGCATTCCGAAGCATAAGCTCCGTGGAAGCATCGGCATGGTGCTTCAGGATACCGTGATATTTACGGGCACCATCGCACAGAATATCCGCTACGGCAGGATAGATGCAACGGATGAAGAGGTCATTGCTGCGGCTAAGCTTGCAAGGGTAGATGATTTTGCATCAAAGCTTGCTGATGGCTATGACACGATGCTTACCGAGGGCGGAAGCAACCTTTCACAGGGTCAGCGCCAGCTTATCGCAATAGCGAGGGCGGTGCTTGCCGACCCGAAGATACTGATACTGGACGAGGCTACATCCAGCATCGATACCAGGACCGAAATGCACATCCAGGCGGCTATGATAGCGCTGATGAAGGGCAGGACGAGCCTTATCATCGCACACAGGCTTTCAACTATCCGTGATGCGGATAAGATAGTCGTGCTTGCAGGCGGCAGGGTAGTCGAAGCAGGCGACCATGAGGAGCTGCTTGAGCAGCGTGGAGCATACTTTGACCTGTATCAGAGCCAGTTTGCAGGAATTGCTACATAAAAAATAACGACCGGGCATCGTGGGTCATTCCACATGCTCGGTCGTTTTTTATTTCCACTCGTCGCAGCTTGCGCAGCGTCCTGCTGTCCTTGGATTTTTGTACCCGCATTTTTTGCAGTACCACACTGTGTCGTCGGGGATGAC
>JAGAKC010000117.1 GCA_017848155.1 Oscillospiraceae bacterium
GTAACTCTGTTCGATTTCGTCAATAATCTTCTCTGTGTCTGCCGCATCATTCAGATACACATACAAGGTAGGTAGGAATGTTTCGGAGTTCAATGCCTCGTATCCCTCTAAGGAGAACTCGCACACATTGCCCTGATAATTCACACTCTGTACAAAGCCTGTCACTTCGTATGACTGGGAAATATCGCCGCTCTGTATTTCTATTCTGTCGCCGATGTTATATGCTCCCTCAAATGCACTGCCGAGGATAAATATCTGCTGGACCATGTCGTAAAGCAGAAAAACGTCAAGTATCAGCACGAAATACAGTATAGTCTTCAGGTCAAGAGAGCTTCCGTTCATTCCGCGCACAGCCGCCGCACCTGCGACAATAACGACCATTCCGACAACGACAGAGAGCAGTTTCACGAGCGTTCTCGTGAGCGCTTTCTTGGCGGCGCTCATGGGCAGAGCGTAGGAGTACCTCAGCCAGCCTGCGTCCATATCCGCCTTGAAAACGCCATTGTCCTCCGAAATAACTACTCCCGCAATGACCGCTATGATGTAGGTCAGCATTACCGTAAATCCTGACATATCTTCGCCTGCGTATGCGCTGTTCTGACCTGTTACAAGCAGTGAGAGCGCCGCAAATCCTACCACCAGAACCAGCAGGAGAAGTCTGATCATGTAGTGCCTTGCGGAGAGCCTCATCTCACGATAGAATAAAGAGCGAATACTTTTCATCACGACAACTCCTTTTTATCACGGTTTGTGGGATTGCTCTCCGGACTTCAGATAACATTCACCTACGGAAGCTGGGACTTCGCTGAAATAAGCGAAAAAGCTCCGCTTACGGCGGTGGTGAATACGGTGCTTGGAACATTCGCAAGTGCGCCGTTGTTTGCTTTCATCACATTCGGCGAGGAGTTCGGCTGGCGTGGCTACATGAACGACAAAATGGAGCCTCTCCTCGGTACGGTCGGCACCTGTATCGTCGGCGGCATAATATGGGGAGTGTGGCACGCTCCGCTGACTTTATGCGGTCACAACTACGGCACGGAACAGCCGTTTATAGGAGTCCTGCTGATGTGCCTGAACTGCATTTCAAGCGGAATGATCCTCATGTGGCTGACGAAAAAGACAGGCTCGGTATTCCCTGCCTGCATAATGCACTCGATGAACAACAACGGCGGTACGCTGGTGGGAAACTTCCTTGTGAGCGGAGTTCCCGAAACGCTTGAAACAACGCTTCTCGATGAGCTTTATCTGATGCTTCCGCAGGTGGTGGTCGGAGCGGTTTTCCTGATACTTATGCTGAGGGAAAAGCGGCTTGAAAAAACATCAGCTTTATGTTAGAATTAATTCAGAGGAAGTGATAAAATGCCGAATATCCTTATTGCAGACGACGAAAAAGAGATAGTACGTCTGCTGAAAATATACCTTGAAGCGGACGATATAAAGGTGCTTGAGGCCTACGACGGACAGCAGGCGCTTGAAATTATTCAGCAAAATGATATTGACCTCGCAATAGTCGACATAATGATGCCGAAAATTGACGGCTATCAGGTGATAAAGAAGATACGGGAACGCAGAAATTACGTCCCGATAATGGTGATATCAGCGAGGATCACGCTGTCAGACAGGGTGCTCGGAATAGACCTCGGCGCAGATGACTACATCACAAAGCCGTTCGAGCCGTTAGAGGTCGCCGCTAAGGTCAGAGCACAGCTTCGCAGATTGAACCTTGCAGTGCCGCAGAAGTCCGAAGCTCACATCATTACTGTCGGCGACATCTCCCTTGACCTTGCCGAATGTACAGCTCACAAAAACGATGAGACCATCGAGCTTACCAAAGCGGAATTCAAGGTGCTGGAGCTTCTCATGGGAAGCCCCAAACGGGTATTCACCAAAGAGCAGATCTACGAAAGCGCATGGTACGACAGCGGCGCGGTGGACGACAACACGATACGCGTCATCATCAGTCGTCTGCGCGACAAGATAGGCGCGGAGCACATTAAGACTATCAGAGGATTGGGGTATCGTTTTGAAAGCTGACCGTGACGCGAAATTAGGAAGAAAGATTATCGAATATTTCGTCAACTGCACGTTTGTGATATTCATCATGGGGGAGCTGTTTTACTTCCTCGTTGAGCCGTTCATTGAGGAGCTTGAAACAGACGACCCGAGCGTGACTGCGGTAGTAATTTCGCTGGTTTCTGTGGTGGCTTCGGCGGCGATATATTTTGCGGGAGCGTTTGTGTTCTATAGGCTCACAAAAAAAGCTCTCCGAGAGGAAAGTGAACGCAGAATAAAAGAACA
>JAGAKC010000118.1 GCA_017848155.1 Oscillospiraceae bacterium
ATGCGCACGCTTCCCTGCTTCGCTCATATCAGCAATATGCGGCAGCAGATATGCTCCCTCGTACAGCTCAAAGACTCCGTCAACATAACATATGCGCTCCGAATACTGTGACAGTATTCCCTGCCTTATACCGATGTAGTGACGGTCTGCGCCCTCACCACTGTAGCAGTTTTCCTCTGTGCCGCTGCGCAGATAAAATGACGCTTTGCTGTTAAGCTCAAAAAAACGTGCCATGCCGTCAGCGTGGTCGTAATGCGCATGGCTAAGCACACCGTACTCCACCCTGTCAAGCTCTGTCTGAAGTGACACAGCGTTTTCGGCAAACTTCTCCGACGCACCTGTATCAAGCAGTATGCGATGACCGTTGTGCTCAATATACAGCGACAGCCCCCACTCGTTATAAAGTCCGTCAACAGGCTGATTGTCTATCAATACCGTTATCCTCATAAGCTCTCTCCTTTTAATTAAATGATATCATATTATCAATAAAATAGCAATACCATTCCTGCTGTCATTGACAATAATGGTTATTTGTTGTATAATCAAGGTAATAAATTTCGGGAGGTAATCATGAACAGGTTTTTGAAACTTTTTTCGGCAGCGACGGTATCTGCGGCAGCGGCTGCGGTCATATCCGTCTGCGCTTATGCCACGGAAGCGTCGGACTTCACGACAAGCAAGAGCGGAAGCTTCTCTCACGGCAGGCAGAACTATTTCCCCTGTCTAAGCATAGAAAGCTACAGCGGAGATGATAAGACCGTTTTTATCACTGAGGACGTATTCAGGAAAGACGAATACGATTTTACCGATTACGGCTATGAAGGAAGCAGCTACGAGATAATTCATATTCAAAACAACGCTTTCAATGACTGCGATACTATTGAAACTATTGTATTCTCGGCAGATGTCGACCGTATCTTCTTCGATGCCATCAAGGGCTGTGACAACCTTAAAAACGTCATTTTCCTCGGAGATAATACCACGATCGATTATCTGAACAACGGTGGAAACGCTGAAGAGCTCACTATTTACGGCATAAAAGGCTCTACAGCGGAAAAATACGCTGAAACGCGGGGCACAGGATTTGTAGAGATAAACGACCCCGATACGCTGTCGATAAAGCCTGCAAGGCTCACAAGCGGAAAGATAAAGCTGACATGGGATGACATAAAAGCTGACAGCTACACCGTGACAGCTATCTCCTCAAAGGGCAAGGAAACTGTCGTATATGAGGGCAACAGCCTGAAATACACCTATAGTCCCAAAAAGACAGACGCATACAAGTTCAGGGTAACGGCACAGATGAAGATAACAGAGGATGTGACCATCCCTGTCAGAAGCACAGAAAGCAAGTCTGTGCTTGGCGGAAAGGTACAGACGCTGGATAAGCCTGTTATCTCCACAAAGACTTTTTCAAAGGCTGCGGTAAAGCTGTCGTGGAAAAAGGTGTCGGGCGCTAACGAGTATGTCATCTACTACTACGCTAAAAAGGGCAGCAAGAAGTTCAAGGAGCTTGCCACAACATCTGAACTAAATTACACATTCATTCCCGAAGCAAAGGGTACTTATTATTTCAAGGTAGTCGCGCAGAAAAATTCGGATGGCATTATCACTGCAAAGTCCTCAAAGTCAAAACAGAAAACAGTGAAGCTGACAAACA
>JAGAKC010000119.1 GCA_017848155.1 Oscillospiraceae bacterium
CGGGCTACGGACTGCCGAAGGGCAGACCTGCGGACTTCATGTGCGGCCCTGGCGAGGGCTTTGAGATAATCCTTTCTACCTTCCTTTGGCAGAAGGGACCCACATTCGAGATAAGCGGACGTATCGTTTAACGGAGGAATAAAAATGACCACATCGGAGCTTAAAGTCAAGCTGTTTCAGCTGGAGATACCGCATTATTGCTACTCTATAGGTCAGGACGAGGAGCAGCGGCTGTGCCTTATCGAGGAGAGCGGCAGATGGATAGTGTATTACAACGAGGACGGCGAGCGGCTGGATATCACGGAGCATCCCACGGAGGAGGCTGCCTGCGGCGACCTTATGGCACGTCTGGAGCTGTAACGGGAGGGAAGTATAATGAAGAAAAAAATATTGCGAGCTGCGGCGGCGCTGATGGCGGCTGTGCTGCTTACGGGCTGCAGCGGCGGTGAAAGCAGTTCGGCAAGCGGCGGTCCTATAAACATCGCACCTGCCGCAAAGGAGGTAACTCCGCCATTCTGGGTAGTTGAAGATGCGGACACGGGCGGTACGCTGTACCTGCTGGGTTCGATGCATGCGGGCGTGGAGGGGGTCCAGTACCCCGACTACGTCATGGAGGCATACAGGGCATGTGATACGGTCGCTGCGGAGCTTGACACGGTGGCTGTACAGCAGGACACGGAAGCGCTTATCGAAGCAACGCAGTGCCTGCTGCTTCAGGGCACGACCGCAAAGGAAGTGATGGGCGAGGACCTGTATAACAGGGCAGTGGAGTTCATGACGGGCAAGGGAACGTATTTCCCTGCGATGGATATGTATATCCCGTTCTACTGGGCGTCGTCGCTGTCGCAGCTGCTGATGACCGACGCAGGACTTTCCGCCGCATACGGCACGGAGGCGATATTCCTTGAAAGCGCACACACTGACGGCAAGACCGTGGTGGAGATAGAGAGCGCTGCGGAGCAGTACGGCATGATGGCTGATATCCCGATGGAGATGCAGCTGTACACTCTTGAAACATCCATCGGCGATGCGAACTATCAGATGCAGGTGGCGTCCATGCTTGCGCTGTACAATGCGTGGAGCAGCTTCGATACGCAGTACCTTGAATCCCTCAACGCAGACGGCTCTGTGCTGCTGCCCGAGGAGCTTAAGGAGAGCTACGGCATCTACTGGGACATGATGTACTGCGACCGACAGGTGAAGATGGCTGAAAAGGCTGTGGAGCTCCTGAAAAGCGGCGAGGATGTATTCATGTTCGTGGGTGCGGCGCATTTCTACATCGAGGACGACTTGATCACACTTATCGAGCGTGAGGGCTACACCGTGGAGGAGATACGGGGAGCTGCCCTTGAAGAAAAGGCTGCGTAAGCGCCATATATGACCCAAAAAGGAGAAAATGATATGAAGAGATTATTTGCGGCGGTGCTTGCCGCATCAATGGTGATAACAGCAGGCGGCTGCAGCGAAAACGGAGCTTCTTCCGCTGCGGACAGCAGCTCCGCAGCCACACAGGACAGCGCAGCAGAGAGTACGACCTCTGCCGATACATCCGCCCCCGAGGAGAGCACCACAGCCTCTGAAAGCTCTGTCCCCGAGGAGAGCACACCTGCCGAAAGCGCACCCGAGGAGATAGACTATTCCTCGCTTTCCGAAGAGGAGATATACGATCTCATGATAAAGCGCTCGCTGATCTCAACGGGCGATATGACGAGAATGGCGAACGTTCTGGACAGGGCTTCAAAGGGCGAGGAGATAACCGCTGCGTACATAGGCGGCTCAATCACCGAGGGCTATCACGATAACCTGACCCTCAAGGAGGACGAGAAGTGGGCGAAGATGTCCACGACATATATCCAGGAGCAGTTCCCGGGCGCTACAGTGAACTATGTGAACGCAGGCATCAGCGGAACTCCCTCTGTGCTGGGAAATGTACGTCTTGAGCGTGATGTGCTGGCGTATGACCCTGACATCGTGTTCGTTGAGTTTGCGGTAAACGACGGCGGCGAGGCTATCTACAAGAACGCTTACGAGTCGCTGGTGCGCACGCTGCTTCAGGACGAGCGTGACATAGCTGTCGTGCTGCTGTTCACCATCGTTGAGAACGGACATACCTGTCAGCCGCACATGACGCAGATAGGCGAGAAGTACGACCTGCCCATGATAAGCCTGCCCGATTCCATCTGGGTAGAG
>JAGAKC010000120.1 GCA_017848155.1 Oscillospiraceae bacterium
ATTTCAGGTGACTCAAAATCCTTTAAAGAAATCACTCAAACGGGACTTGAGTGCATCGGCAAGGTAACTCTTTACGATGAGTGCGAGGTGCTGTATCTTGCCCTTGAAAGTCTTGCCACGATTGATAAGAACTTTATTCTCGACCTATCACATGCAGGGCTTGTAGCTGTGTTGCTTGATTCGATGAATCTTGAAAACGGAGTCCGCAGAAAGATTGTTGAGGCCCTGCAAGCAAAATCCGCAGACGCACTCACCTCTTTATACGAGGCGGGCGAAATTGACCGAAGGTCGCTTGATATTTCAAACAAGCTGCTGGCAAACTACAAATCCTCGAAAGCTCTTAAGAGCGCCTTTAAGGGTTTGGGTGCCGACGATGAGCTCGAAAGCTTTGTTTCCATTCTTGCCGCGGCAGAGCAGTTTGACTTTGGCGGAAAGCTTAACGTTGATTTTTCAATAGTTGACGACCGCAGCTACTACAGCGGTGTGGTTTTCAAAGGATATATTAAGGGTGTGCCGAGCGAGGTGCTTTCGGGCGGAAGATACGATACTCTTATCGGTGACTTCGGCAGGAGCGTTCCTGCGGTAGGATTTGCCGTGAATGTGGAAGCAGCTGCAAAGGTGCTACTTAAGAACAGTGATACAGAGCTTCGTTGTCCTCCCGATGTACTGGTATATGCGGAGAGCGGTGCGGAGGTGGACGGACTGCGACATTGTGCAGAGCTTATAAGACAGGGCAGTACGGTGTACAATTCCGTATTTGACAGCTTTGAAGCTGCCGAAAGCTATGCAAAGAGCCGTGGTATCAGCCGCATCGTAACTGTGGTTTGCGGCGGCGCTGTAACATCAAAGGAGATTTGACAGATGGAGAATAAAAAGGTAAGGATAGCTCTTACAAAGGGCAGACTTGAAAATAAAACGGTCGATCTCCTTGAAAAGATTGGATATGATGTATCGGAGCTTCGATTCAAGGGCAGACGACTTATACTCAACATTCCGGGTGAGGATATTGAGGTGGTGCTTGCAAAGGCGGCAGACGTAATAACTTACGTTGAGCATGGTGTCTGCGACATCGGTGTTGTCGGCAAGGACACTATCATGGAATACGGCGGAAAGTTCTTTGAGATAACCGACCTCGGCTTTGGCAGATGCAAATTTGCTCTTGCAGGCAAAAAGGGCGAGGATTTCTATAGGGGCTACGGTGTAAAGACAGTTGCAACGAAATACCCCAACGTTACAAGAAGCTTCTTTGAGGCAAAGGGAATGGACGTTGATATCGTAAAGATAGAGGGCAGCGTGGAGCTTGCTCCGCTGGTGTCTCTTGCAGACGGTATCGTGGATATCGTTGAAACAGGTACGACACTTAAGGAAAACGGGCTTGAGGTGTTTGAGGACGTTGCTCCCATATCCGCAAGACTTATCGTAAACACGGTAAGCATGAAGCTCAAGCAGGAGCGAATTGCTAAAATAGTAAAGCAGATAGAGGAGAATTTATAATGATAAATATAATCAGAGCAGACGGCGCTGAAAAAGAGTTTCTCGCCGAGGTAGAAAAAAGAGCGGGCGAGGTCAATACCGACGTTGAAAAGATCGTAAAGGATATCCTCGCAGATGTAAAGGCTAACGGTGATGCGGCGGTAAAGAGCTACACAGCAAAGTTCGACTGCCCGAATGCACAGTACTACAGAGTACCTGACGAAGCTATTCAGGACGCTCTTACAGAGTACAACGAGAATAATTCCGAGTTTGTGGAGGCTATGCTCAACGCAGTTGAGAACATAACTGCATTCCACCAGCGTCAGAAGCGTGAGGGCTTCTGCGTAACAGAGGAGAACGGCGTTATAATGGGTCAGCGTGTACGTGGACTTGACAGAGTAGGTCTGTATGTTCCCGGCGGCACAGCAGCTTATCCGTCCTCTGTACTGATGAACGCTATTCCTGCAAAGATAGCAGGTGTCAAGGAGATCATCATGGTAACTCCGCCCCTTAAGGACGGCACAGCAAATAAGGATATCCTTGTTGCAGCCGCTCTCTGCGGAGTAGACAGGATATATCTCTGCGGCGGCGCACAGGCATGTGCAGCGCTTGCATACGGCACAGAGGAGATACCGAGAGTATCAAAGATCGTAGGTCCCGGTAATATCTTCGTTGCCACAGCAAAGAAGCTGCTTTACGGAACTGTTGACATCGACATGTTTGCAGGTCCCAGTGAGATACTTGTGCTGGCAGATGAAACTGCCGATCCTAAGTACCTTGCGGCTGATCTTATGTCGCAGGCAGAGCACGACAAGCTCGCTTCCGCTATCCTCATCACGACCAGTATGGAGATCGCTGAAAAGACACAGGCAGAGATCGAGCGTCAGGCTGCTGCTCTCTCCCGTAAGGAGATAATCGACTATTCCATCGATAATTACGGTGCGATAATCGTATGCGACGATATGGATTACGCTGTGGAGCTTGCAAATGCACTTGCACCTGAGCACCTTGAAGTCGTGACTGCGGACCCAATGGAGTATATCGGAAAGCTGGATAATGTAGGCTCTCTGTTCCTCGGTCAGTATTCTCCCGAGCCTCTCGGTGACTACTATGCAGGACCGAACCACGTTCTTCCCACAAGCGGAACGGCTCGTTTCTTCTCACCGCTCGGCGTTGAGAGCTTCACAAAGCGTTCCAGCTACATCTACTATACAAAGGAAGCGCTGTTGGATGCGGCTGATGACATCATTCTTATTGCGGAGCGTGAAAAGCTGACAGCACACGCAAATTCCATCAGGGTCAGAAAAGAGAATTAAGGAGCTGTATTATGAACAGAACAGCGTCAATAACAAGAACTACGAAAGAAACGGATATTTCATTGAGCCTTGATCTGGACGGTGGTGCAAAGGCGGAGATAGATTCGGGAATAGGCTTTCTTGATCACATGCTGACAGCACTTGCTGTTCACGGCGGATTTTCGCTTAAGCTCAGCTGCAAGGGCGACCTCAATGTAGACGGTCACCACACAGCAGAGGATATCGGTATCGTGCTTGGTATGGCATTCAAGGAGGCGCTCGG
>JAGAKC010000121.1 GCA_017848155.1 Oscillospiraceae bacterium
ACGAGCCTGACGAGGAAAGCGACGAAGCAGACAACGAAACGGACAGCGACGATGCGCCCGCAAAGAAGAAGGGATTTTTTGCATCGCTTTTCGGAAAGAAAAAGTAAGAGGTAATCTGTGTCTACTGTTTGTGCAATAGCTACCCCTGCAGCGGCAGGCGGTATTTCAGTAATAAGGATATCGGGCGAAAGGTCAGCGGATATCGCCGCAGCAGTTTTTCGTCCCGTTTCGGGAAAGCCTGTCAGGGAGCTTTCGGGCTACCATGCCGCATACGGCAGGATATACGACGGCGACGAGCTTCTTGACGACGGTGTGCTGCTCATGTTCCGTGCGCCGCACAGCTATACGGGTGAGGACGTGGCAGAGATATCCTGTCACGGCGGAATATACGTCACACGCAGGGTGCTTGCCGCATGCATAAAAGCAGGAGCAGAGCCTGCAGGCCCCGGCGAGTTCACGAAGCGTGCACTTCTTAACGGCAAGATGTCGCTCACGGAGGCAGAAGCGGTGACTGATATGATCTCCGCACAGAGCGGACAGATGCTTAGCTGCTCGAACTCCCAGCGAGAGGGTGCACTTTTCCGCCGCACCGAGAAGATCGCTGATATGATAATGGAGATGTCATCTCAGATATCCGCATGGATAGACTATCCCGACGATGATACCCCTGTGGTGACAGAGGAGTGGCTTTCGGAAAAGCTCGCCGCTGTGAACGATGAATTCAGGAAGCTGCTTGACGGCTACGACACGGGCAGGATGATACGTGAAGGCATATCCTGCGCCATAGTCGGGAAACCGAACGTGGGAAAATCCACGTTAATGAACCTGCTTTCGGGAGAAGAACGCAGCATAGTATCAGATATCGCAGGTACGACCCGTGATATCGTAGAGGAAACGATAACGCTGGGCGATGTGGTGCTTAAGGTGGCGGACTGCGCAGGAATAAGGGATACCGACGATGCGATAGAAAAGATAGGCGTTGAGATAATGCTGAAAAAGCTGAACAATGCGGACCTCGTACTTGCGGTGTTTGACAGCTCCCGCCCACTTGAGGATGACGACATGACGCTTATCGATCAGCTTTCGGGAAAGCTCGTCATACCTGTCGTAAACAAATGCGACCTTCAGCTCACCCTTGACACCGTGACACTGGAAAAGAAGCTGGGCAGCGCAGTGTATATCTCAGCGAAGGCTGAGGACAGCGCGGATATCCTGGCTGATGCGGTAAAAAAGAAGCTGGATCTTGACAAGTTCGATACTCAGGCAGGTGTACTGGCAAACGAGCGTCAGCGCAGCTGCATACTGCGTGCTGCCGATCACTCGGAGCAGGCGGCACAGGCGGTACAGCTGGGACTTACCCCCGATGCGGTGGGCGTGCTGCTTGAACAGGCGCTTGACGCAGTGTATGAGCTTTCGGGTAAAAGGGCAAGCGAGGAAGTCATCGCAGACGTGTTCAGACGCTTCTGCGTGGGAAAATGATATAATTCAGAATTTAAACAGAGGATATATCCTATGAATATACTTATTATCGGATGCGGTATGGTCGGGTCACGCCTTGCGGCAGAGCTTGACCGCTGCGGACACGACGTTTCGGTGGTGGATAACGACGAAACGAGCTTTGAAAAACTGCCGTCGGATTTCAGCGGCTTCACAACTACAGGTGTTGCAATAGATACAGAGGTGCTGCGCAAGGCAGGCATCGATTCCTGCGATGCATTTTGCGCTGTTACGGGAAGCGACAACATGAACATAATGTCAGCCGAGATCGCATCAAGATCATTCGGTATCCAAAGAGTTTTTGCAAGGATACGTGAGGTGAGCAAGGGCGAGATATTTGAAAGCCTCGGAATAAATACCGTGTGCACCACAAGTCTTGTGGTAAACGCAGCACGTGAAGCACTGGAAACAGAGCCGTCCGAGCTGTCAAAGCTGCGGCTGGAAGATCATTCGGTGAGCTTTGTTACCATGGACCTGCCCGAGCAGCTGATAGGCGGTGCGCCCGAGGATATAATCTATGAGCCGGGCGAGGTGCTTTTCGCCGTGATACGTGACGGCAAAATGAACTTCTTCTGCCGCATGAACAATATAGTTTTCAGAGAGGGCGACAAGCTGATATTTGTGAAAGAGGTGTAACGGAAAATGAAAGTTGTGATAGTCGGCGGCGGTAAGATAGGCTTCTACCTTGCAAAGATGCTGCTTGAGCAGGAGCATTCCGTTACGCTCATAGAGAAAGACAGGGAGCACTGCCGCATATGCGCAAACAGCCTTGACGCAGAGGTCTGCTGCGGTGACGGCACATCGGGAGATACGCTGCGTGCAGCAGGTACGGAGCATGCAGATGCGGTGATAGCTGTAATGGGACAGGACGAGAATAATCTTGTCTGCTGCCAGATGGCAAAAAAGCTTTTCGGAGTGAAAAAGACTATTGCCAAGGTAAACAATCCCAAAAACGCAGAAGCGCTGGAGCTACTCGGAGTTGACAACGTGATATCAGCTACCGACCACATCATACATGCGCTGGAAAAGGAAGTCGATCTCAATGCGATAAAGGAGCTCATACATATAAGCGACGAAGCAGCACTGCTGGAGATACTCCTGCCGAAGAACTATGTACTGGACGGAATATCCCTTTCCGAGCTTCGGCTGCCGAAAAACTGCAACATAGCGTGTATCAACCGTGGCGGACGTACAATTATCCCAAGGGGTCATACGATACTGAAAAGCGGCGACATCATACTTGTCGTCACACTTGACGAAGAGGAAAAAGAGCTGCGCAAAGCACTTAAGCTGAAAAAATAAAAAGGAAAAGAGGCGTTATCATGGAAGCAGATAAGACAACAAAGCGCGGGAAGACCGTAAGGAAGTCTGCAAAAAAGACCACTTCAAAAGCTCCACGCCGCACCAAAAAGACGCAGGGCGATGTCATATTCGC
The DNA here is from genome assembly GCA_017848155.1 of Oscillospiraceae bacterium. Taxonomy (GTDB): domain Bacteria; phylum Bacillota; class Clostridia; order Oscillospirales; family Ruminococcaceae; genus CAG-115. Next base: position 2,933 of record JAGAKC010000121.1, read on the forward strand.
TCTGGATATCGGAACACGCACCGTTGTGGGAATACTTGCAAAAAAAACTGACAACGGGCATATCGTCATAGACATGGAAACTGCGGTACATGAAAAACGCTCTATGACAGACGGTCAGATAGAGGATATAGAAGCAGTTGCACAGGTCATCAAAAAGGTCAGAGCAGAGCTTGAAAAGCGCACGATGATAAAGCTGTCAAAGGTGAACATCGCAGCCGCAGGACGTGCGCTCAAAACGATACGCAGTAAGTCGGTATGCGATGTTTCGGCGATACGCTCACTGTCTGCCGAGGACCTGAAAAACGCAGAGCTCGACGCAGTGCGTGAGGCGGAGGAGAAATTCTCCGACGGACAGCAGCGCAGTGCATTCTACTGCGTAGGACACAGCGTCATCGGACTTACGCTTGACGGCTACAAGGTGCAGAAGCCTGAGGGACACCGTGGCGAAAAGCTGGAAACAGAGATAATCGCAGCATTCCTGCCTGCATATGTGGTGGAGAGCCTGTGCGCAGCAGTGGATATTGCAGGACTTGATGTGGCAGGTCTTACGCTTGAGCCTATTGCGGCTATGAATATGATCGTACCACAGGAACTGCGGCTGATAAACATCGCACTGTGCGATATCGGCGCAGGTACATCGGACGTTGCCGCTTCACGTGACGGAAGCGTGGTCGCATACGGAATGGCGACCATAGCAGGCGATGAGATAACCGAGGAGCTTATGAAAAAGCTGCTGGTGGATTTCAATACCGCAGAGAGGATAAAGACAAGTGAGCTTCCCGAAACAGAATACACGGATATCCTGCTTATGAGCCACAAGATAACCGCAGAGGAAGTGGGAGAGCTGCTGAAGCCCTGTGCGGAGAGCCTTGCGGATACGATATGTAAGGAGATACTTTCCGCAAACGGCGCTGCACCGCAGGCGGTATTCCTTGTGGGCGGCGGCAGCAAGCTCAAAGGACTTCCCGAGCTTGTGGCAAAAGGTCTTGGAATAAGCCCGAACCTTGTCGTAACGGGCAGACGTGAGCTGATGCGTGGCATTGACGCTCCAAAGACAGTAGATATCGGAACCGAGCACGCCACACCTCTCGGTATCGCAATAACCGCTTCCGAGGGCATCAAATATGATTTCACGACCATAACACTGAATGGCAGAAAGGTGCGCACGCTTGACACGAACAGGCTAACCGTGTTCGAGCTTACCGCTCTCGGCGGAATAACACCTGACAAGCTGATGGGACGCAGCGGCTCCGCACTCAGCTTCACGATAGACGGACAGCGCACCATCCTGCGCGGAACTCCCATGACCCCTGCCGAGATAACGGTGAACGGGAAGCCTGCCGCACTTAACACATCGGTACGCAAGGGCGACGAGGTAACGATAATCCCTGCAAAGGATGGAGAGAGCGCCGCAGCGCTGCTGTCGGACTATTTCGATATGAGCGGCATGTTTACTGTCGGAATATCGGTACTCGGCGAGAAAAAGACAGCAGGAAAGTACCTCATCATAAATGACGAACAGGTAACGGAAGATGCGGAGATAGAAAACAACAGCGCCATCAGAACAGTTTCACTGCGCACGCTTGGCGAGCTTTGCACTGCAGAGGAGATACCGTTTGAAACTGTACTGCTGAACGGAAGGACGACCGCAGCCTACACATCGCTTGCAGAGGGCGACGAGATATCAGTCATCCGCACCGAAGCAGCACAGGAAGCTCCTGTATCCGAAAAGAAAGCTGAGGAAAAGGCAGAGCCTGTTGAGGAGATACACGTCATCTTCAACTACGAGCCTGCAAAATTCCCGATAATCGACAACCGCAGAGAGCCGATATTCCTCGATCTGCTTGCCGCTTTCTCGGAGAATCCCACCGCACTTCTTGCACACGCAACCACGACTACCATTAACGGAAGGGTCGCCAGACTTGGAGATGTTATCCACGACGGCGACGAGATAATCATTGAATAATATGGATCTTTCTATAAAAAAAATACTCACAGCAGCACTTGTTTCTGTCCTGATGTGCGGCTGCGCCGCAATACCCGACAAGCCGACAGAGTCCACTTCGGAAGCTACAGCCGATGCCTCCGAAACCGACGAAGCGACATCCGAAGCTCCGCCGCCCGAAGAATCTGCGGTAAAGGGATATGATATCGAGAAATCAGAAAAGCTGATAAAGCTCAACGCAGAGGGCGGCTCTTTCAGCGGAATAGTGCGCACCGAGGGTGATTACGACGGAAACGGATATGTCATGCTGGACGAGGGCACGAAGCTCGTGCACATGGCAGAGGACCTCACCTCACAGCACTATCGCATTGCAATATCCGCCTACTCCTACAGCGGTGCGGCGATAACTCTCACCACAGCAGAGGGCATAGTCGGAGTTTTCCATATCCCGCCCTCCGAAAGTGCCGATTTTTCAATGTATGCGATAGACAGCGTCTACCTTGCAGAGGGACCCTCACTCTTTACGTTTCAGATGACCGAGGGCAGCGCTGCGATGGACTATATCGTGATAGAAAACGCTGATGCGGCGCCTGATACCTGCTACCGCACGGCAGTATCTGTCGTAGGAAAAAACACAGGAATAAACACGATAAGCACGATGAAATATCTGTCGGACAGCTACGGTAAAAGAGTACTGACCGCACAGAACGTGACTCCCGGCACAAACGCCGAGATAGACGCGGTGCATGAAGAAACAGGAAGATATCCTGCTATCCGCTGTGGTGATCTTATGTATTCATCGTCTTATGCCGACGAAAAGTTCGCTGAAACTGCCGAAAAGGAAATAGAGCTTGCACTTCAGTGGGGTCGTGACAGCGGTATCATATCCATGGGATGGCACTGGTTCTCGCCCGTTGAATACGGCTCGGACTTCTACTCGGACGGGACATCGTTCGACCTTGACGATGCCGTAACGGAATACAACATCGCATCCTCTGACATCGAAGAAATAGAGGGAATGTACGAAAGCGGCATGATAACCGAAAACTGCCTGCTGCTTATAAAGGATATCGACCGCATGGCAGAAGTTCTCTCACGCTTCAAAAAGGAATTCCTGACCGTTATATGGCAGCCTCTGCCTGACGGTGATACGGGTCTGTACTGGTGGGGCGGCAATGCGGATAGCTACAGGTGGCTCTGGAACGTTATGTTCGAGCGCATGAACTCATATCACGGACTGAACAATCTGATCTGGGTATGGAACGGAACGGATCCTCAGTTCTACCCCGGAGATGATGTATGCGATATAGTCGGTCACGGCTCCTATCTCAACTCCTCCGCATCCTTTGCAGGCGTATTCTCCGCACTGGCACATATTTCCCCCACCGACACGAAGCCTGTTGCGATAACGGGCTGTGACAGACTGCCAGACCCCGGCATGCTGAGGCGTGACAATGCTATGTGGCTGTGGACGGCTTCAGCAGGAGGCAGCTACACCATCCGTGAGGACGGGTCGATAAACGAGAGCTACAACAACTGGCAGCGGCTTAATGATACCTACAACTCACTTATGTGCGTAACGAGGGACGAGCTTCCCGATATGAGCACCTATGGAATAGAGTATATGGACGATGAGCTCTCATCTGTGCCCGAAACGGCGGACATTACCGCAGAATAAGCCTTGACACACAAGGTAAATGCTGTTATAATTAATTCGGCAGTAATGCCGTTAAAAAAATGACACAGAAACCAAGGAGATATAAAATGAAAAGATTCTTATCAATGATGCTGGCATCCTGCATGGTGCTGTCCATCGCAGGCTGCAGCCAGAAAACTGACAACAGTTCTTCTGCCGACACATCCTCGTCCGCAGCGTCTGACGTATCGACCGACACATCCTCTGTTGCTTCCGATACTTCAGCCACAGATACAAGCTCTGCACCCGCAGAGGAGATCGAAGTCGAGGAAGTACCCTATGTACTCGGCGGCGAGCTTACACCTACGATGAAGGTGAACTCCGTCCTTAACAAGGGCAATCAGGCAAGACTTGCGAAGGTCATCAAGAAGCTGCAGGCAGGCGAAGAGGTCACAGTTGCATATCTCGGCGGCTCCA
>JAGAKC010000122.1 GCA_017848155.1 Oscillospiraceae bacterium
CCCTTATCGAGGCAAGAAAGAAGATGTACGACGAGTACGGCATGTACTTCAACAAGCTGGAGAACTTCACCTGCGAGGGCGCAAGCGGCATGCAGCGCATGAAGGAGATCATGACAGGTCTGCGTGAGGACGCTCCCAAGGCTATCGGCGGAGTGAAGGTGCTTGCTGTGGCTGACTATGCGGCTTCCACGAAGAAGTGCACAGAGAGCGGCGCTGTGGAGCAGCTGACACTGCCCAAGAGCGATGTTATAACATTCTATCTTGAGGACGACGCAAGCGTTATCATCAGACCCTCGGGCACAGAGCCTAAGATAAAGGTATATTATACCACAAAGGGCGCTGACAAGGCTGCTGCAACAGCTATCCAGGCTGCGCTGTCCGCTGATTTCACAAAAATTCTCGGTTTTTAAGAAAAAATTTAAAAAACCTATTGCAATTTAGAAAAAAGTATGGTATAATTACATCTTGTAATGACTAAATATAATAATACGGATAGAGGTGACATACATGAAGGAAGGAATCCATCCCGCATACGAGGCTGCTGTTATCAGATGTGCTTGCGGTAACGAGATCGAGACACGTTCCACAAAGGGTGATATCAGAGTAGAGATCTGCTCCAAGTGCCACCCCTTCTTCACAGGCAAGCAGAAGCTTGTTGATACAGGCGGACGTGTTGACAGATTCAAGAAGCGTTACAACATGGGCAAGTAATTTATCAATTGCAGTATAAACTAAAATTCACGCATAATTTTTTGTGCGTGAATTTTTGTTTCTTTGAGGTGTAAAATGATCGGAAAAACTGTTACAGTTACCGTGGACCGACCTCTGGGCAGCTTTCACCCCGAGCATCATGATATGTACTATCCCGTGAATTACGGCTATGTCGAGGGGGTAATGGCTCCCGACGGCGAGGAGCAGGATGCGTATATCCTAGGGATTTCGGAGCCTGTTGAGCATTTCACGGGGCAGGTCATCGCTGTCATCCACCGCTTTGACGATGTGGAGGACAAGTGGGTAGTCGTTCCCGAGGGTGCTTCGTTTACGAAAGAGGAGATAGCGGAGCAGGTGCGGTTTCAGGAGCAGTATTTCGACTCTGAGATCAGGATGTAGCTGACAAAGAGAGGTGTCATATGGAATACAAGACCATCGCTGCGCCCTGCGAGGCGAAATTTATCGAAAAAAAGAGCGAGTTCATAGGCTACCTCTGTCCTGTCACGACCGAGGAGCAGGCGATAGCCTTTATCGAGGAGATACGTGCGATGCACCGAAAGGCTACCCACAACTGCTATGCGTATATACTGCGTGAGAATAATGCGGCACGTCATTCCGACGACGGCGAGCCCGGCGGCACCGCAGGCGTCCCGATATTCGAGGTGCTGCGCAAGGAGGGTCTGACCGATGTGTGCTGCGTCGTGACACGCTATTTCGGCGGTATCATGCTGGGCGCAGGCGGTCTTGTCCGTGCTTACACAAAGGGCGCAAAGGACGCTGTTGATGCGGCGCAGATAAAGTGCATGGCAGCGGCGGAGCAGCTTGTGGTGACGGTGGACTACGGACTTTACGGCAGGCTTGCGCAGGTGTTCATCGACTTTGACGCACGGGTCGAAAAAGAGGACTTCGCAGACAACGTGAAGATAACCCTCTATGTCCGTGAGGAGTCTGCACAGAAGCTTCGTGAGAAGCTTATTGATGTATGTAATGGTAATGTTGATGTGGAAACTGCACAAAAACTGAATTACGATTTTGCATAAAAGTCACAAAATATTCTTGAAAAAAAGGTTTAGACAGGTCGAAATCTGTATATAATAATAGATGGATATTTTGCGAGGTCAGCGAGGTCATGAAATGGATATTTGGCAGAAATTGTATAATGAAGCACAACGCGTTCAGAACGGACGCGTTATCTCGCCTTTTATGGAGGCCGGCGGAGTTGCCGCAGCTGTACTTACAAAGGGCGGCAATATCTATGTCGGCGTATGCATCGACACCTGCTCGTCGCTCGGCATGTGCGCAGAGCGTAATGCCATGGCGAACATGCTGACGAACGGAGAGCATGAGATAGACAAGGTGGTCGCAATAATGCCTGACGGACGTGTGGGTCCGCCGTGCGGTGCCTGCCGTGAGTTCATGATGCAGCTTGGCAAAAACAGCGGCGATATCGAGATACTAATGGATATGGACAGCCGCAGGACGGTACGGCTTTCGGAGCTTGTGCCCGACTGGTGGGGCGCTGACAGATTTATGTGATGGTCAGGGGGGACGGCGATGCTTCCACGTGAGCGTATAATGGAAAATGAACGGCTTACACTCAGCGGATTTGCGTGCAGGTCTGCGGACAGCCGCGGCAGGGCGACCTATGAGAAGCCCTGTGATTTCCGCACGGATTTCCAGCGTGACCGTGACAGGATAATCCACTGCAACGCTTTCAGGCGGCTGAAGCACAAGACGCAGGTGTTCCTGATACCGCATTCCGACCACTACAGGACAAGGCTCACCCATACGCTGGAGGTAAGTCAGATATCACGCACCGTTGCGTGTGCGCTGGGACTTAACGAGGACCTGACGGAGGCTATAGCACTGGGTCACGACCTGGGGCATACTCCCTTCGGGCACGACGGGGAGAGGGCACTTGCGAAGCTCCTGCCCGACGGATTTTCCCACAATATGCAGGGAAAGCGTGTGGTGGAGGTCATCGAAAAGGACGGCAGAGGACTTAACCTCACCGCCGAGGTCATCGACGGCATAGTCTGTCACACCACCTCGGGAAATGCGCCCGAGCCTTACACCCGTGAGGGCATGGTGGTGCGATACTGCGACAAGATAGCCTACATCAACCACGATATAGAGGATGCGATACGTGGCGGAGTGATAAGGGACATCGACCTGCCCGAGTTTCCCGTGAGGGTCCTTGGCGCAACGAAATCCGCACGCATCTCGGCGCTGGTGCGCTCGCTCGTGGAGCACGGCGCAGAGCATAGCGGCATGGACGACGAGGGCCGAAAGGCTCATGACGAGCTGCGGCAGTTCATGTTTGAAAAGGTGTACAGGGCTGCCCCGACGATAGCCGAGATGGGAAAGGCGCACCACATCGTGGAGTTCCTTTTCGACTATTTCAGCAAAAATAAGGACAGGATGCCGCAGCTTTATCTGAGGCTTTCCGAGGAGTACGGACTTCCCGTGGCGGTGGGCGACTTCATCAGCGGAATGACCGATGACTATGCGGTCAGCCTGTTTAAGGAGATAACCCTGCCGAAGGGCTGGCAGGCGCTGTGATTATAAAGAAGGTGATAGCATGGCTTTGCCCGATGGGTTCCTGCGGGAGCTGCGTGACAACAATGATATAGTATCGGTGATGCAGGGCTATGTGGAGCTTAAGCGTGCAGGCAGCACCTATTCCTGCCGCTGCCCGTTTCACTCCGAGAGGACGCCGTCCTTTCACGTCTATCCCGATACGCAGAGCTATTACTGCTTCGGCTGCGGTGCAGGCGGAGATGTGATAACCTTTATAAAGAGCATCGAGAATCTCGACTATATGGAGTCGGTGCGCTTCCTTGCGCAGAGGGCAGGCATGTCCATGCCCGAGGACAGGGACGACGGCAGTGCAAAGCTGCGTCAGCGCATATACGAGATGAATCGTACCGCAGGAAGATACTTCCACGAAACTCTGTTTTCCCCCGAGGGGAAGGCAGGTATGGACTATATAAAGGGCAGAGGTCTGTCGGAGCACACCATAAGGCGCTTCGGAATAGGCTATGCGCCGAATGACTACCACAAGCTGCATTACTTCATGAAGAGCAAGGGCTTTTCGGAGGACGAGCTTGAGCGTGGCGCACTGCTTGCAAGGAACAACAACCGTGTCTACGACAAGTTCAGACACCGTGTGATGTTTCCGATATTCGATACCCGTGGCAATATAATCGCATTCGGAGGACGTGCGCTGGACGCTGACGCACCTGCAAAGTACCTCAACAGCGATGAAACGTTCGTTTTCCAGAAAAGGGAAACGCTGTTTGCGCTGAACTATGCAAAAAACAGCAAGGCGGATTACTTTATCCTGTGCGAAGGCTACATGGACGTCATCGCAATGCATCAGGCAGGCTTCACGAGTGCTGTGGCGACGCTCGGCACGGCGATAACTCCCAGTCAGGCAAGGCTCATCGGACGCATGGGCAAGAAGGAGGTAATACTCTCCTACGACTCGGACGGACCGGGGCAGAAGGCGGCTTCACGTGGCATAAACCTGCTGAATGAGGCAGGAGTAAAGGCACGTGTGCTGAAGATGACGGGCGCAAAGGACCCTGACGAGTTCATCACGAAATACGGTGCGGAGGCATTCGCACACCTTATCGAAAGCTCGGGCGGCGCAATAGAGTACGAGCTGTCGAAGCTGACAAACGGACTTGACCTTATGAAGCGTGACGAGGACCGCTCCACCTATCTTAAGAGGGCGGTGACCTTCCTTGCGCAGATAACAAGTCCCATCGACAGGGAGGTGTACATCTCACGCACGGCTGAAACGGCGGGAATACCTGCTGACACGGTGCGGTTTGCCGTAAACAGCGAGATAGACCGCATGAAAAAGCGCAATAAGCGTGACGAGTACAGGAATCTCATCTCGCCGAGAAACACCGACAAGGTAAATCCGCAGTCCGCAAAGCTCCCCCGTGAGGAAAAGGCGGAGCGTGGGGTGATATGCTTTCTATACCACAATCCCGACAAGCTCCCCTTTATCGAAAAGGAGCTTACAGGCGGCTTTGTGACGGATTTCAACCGTCGTGTGTACGACTACATGAGAAACAGGCTGAAGCAGGGCGATGGCCTTGAAATGGCAGCCTTCAACGAGGAATTTGACGGTGCGGAGATGGGCAGGATAACAGGTATACTGAATGATTTTGCCGCATTTTCACATGATATGAACGCACTTGCTGATTATATAAAGATATTGAACGATCACAGCGAGAGCGAAAAATATAAAAATGCAGGCAGCATGTCGGCTGACGAGCTGCTTGCGATGGTACAAAAGCAAAAGGAGAATAAGAGCAAATGACGGAAAACACAACGAATTCGGCGGCACTGCGTGACCTGCTGGCACAGGGAAAGCATAAGGGCAGCGTGACCACAAAGGAGATCACCGATGTACTTGAGGAGCTGAATTTCGACGCAGACCAGATAAATGCGATATACGAGGAGCTGGACAATCTCAACATAAAGATAGTTGACGACTACACCGCTGACCTTGATATCGACAATATACTGGAGTTTGCTGAAAGCGAGGAGTACGACGAAAGCTACGATACAGACGGAATGCTTGCGGACGACTCGGTGAAGCTGTACCTTAAGGAGATAGGACGTATACCGCTGCTTACGACCGAGGAGGAGATAAAGCTCGCAGAGCGCATGGCGACAGGCGACCCTGCCGCAAAGAAGCGGCTCAGTGAAGCGAACCTCAGGCTGGTCGTCAGCATCGCAAAGAAGTACGTGCGCCGTGGCATGCAGTTCCTTGACCTCATCCAGGAGGGAAATCTGGGACTTATCAAGGCGGTGGACAAGTTCGATTATACAAAGGGCTTCAAGTTCTCCACCTATGCCACATGGTGGATAAGACAGTCGATAACCAGAGCCATCGCAGACCAGGCAAGGACTATCCGCATACCCGTGCATATGGTGGAGACCATAACAAAGGTGAAGAAGATGCAGAGCCAGCTGCTGCATGAAAACGGCTGCGAGCCGAGCGAGGACGAGATAGCAGAGCAGCTGGGAATGCCCACGGACAAGGTGCGTGAGATAATCCGCATCGCACAGGACCCTGTTTCCCTTGAAACTCCCATAGGCGAGGAGGAGGACAGCCATCTCGGCGACTTCATCCCCGACGAGGACGCACCTGCTCCCGCAGACGAAGCGTGCAACAGTGTGCTCCGTCAGATGCTGGGCGAGGTGCTGGACACGCTGACCGAAAGGGAAAAGCGGGTCATCATCCTGCGCTTCGGACTTATCGACGGCAGACAGCGCACCCTTGAAGAGGTGGGTCAGGAGTTCCAGGTCACACGTGAGCGCATCCGCCAGATAGAGACAAAGGCGCTGAGAAAGCTGCGTTATCCCACAAGAAGCAGAAAGCTCAAGGACTTCCTTGAATAATACGGATTACATAGGGCTAACGATAAACGCTACCGTACAGCGCCGTGAGGCGCACAGGCGGTGACGCTGAAAGGAAAGGAATTCACGTTATGGCTAACAATACGAAATCAGTGCTTGCAGAACTCCTTGACCACGGCAAGCAGAGCGGCAAGCTGACCACAAAGGAGATAACCGACGCACTTGAGGAGCTTGACTTTGACGTCGAGCAGATAAACAAGCTGTATGACGACTTTGAGAGCAACAACATCGAGATAGTCGACGACTATAACATTGACACGGACCTCAGCAATGCGCTGGACTTCGCCGAGGATGACGGAGATTATTCCTCGGAGGGAGTTGCTGTGGACGACCCTGTAAAGGTGCATCTTAAGGAGATAGGCCGTATCCCCCTGCTTTCCACGGAGGAGGAGATACAGCTCGCAGAGAAGATAACCTCGGGCGACGAGTCGGCACGTGACAGGCTGATAGAAGCCAATCTGCGCCTTGTCGTGAGCATCGCAAAGCACTATGTTGGCAGGGGCATGCCTTTCCTTGACCTTATTCAGGAGGGCTACATCGGTCTTATCAAGGCGGTGGAGAAGTTCGACCACACAAAGGGCTACAAGTTCTCCACATATGCGACATGGTGGATAAGACAGTCGATAACAAGAGCCATCGCAGATCAGGCGAGGACGATACGTATTCCTGTGCACATGGTGGAAACTATCACAAAGGTGAAGAAGGCGCAGAACCTGCTGCTGCATAAGAACGGCCACGAGCCTACCATCGAGGAGGTCGCAAAAGAGCTCAACATGCAGCCCGAGCGTGTACGTGAGATCGTTCGCATAG
>JAGAKC010000123.1 GCA_017848155.1 Oscillospiraceae bacterium
CAGCAGCTTGCCCATTCCCCGTGAAGCGGCGGTGCAGAAGCAGCTGAACTTCCAGCGTGTTTCGGGCGATTCGTTCGGCACGAAGCATGCGTACAGGTCGTCGTAGTGCTTATCCACAAGACCCGTATTGAACGCAGCGAGCTGCCCGTCAGAGGAGATACACACCTTGTTCTCACGGGTGAGCCGATAGAACGTGTACTTTATATATTGTATCAGTATGTGCAGGTCCTTTACGGGGGAGCTTGCAAAGTCCCATTCCTCATGCACAGCCTTTTCGGCAAGCTCTGAGAGGAAGCCTGACCAGCTGCCGAGAAAAGCGAAATTTTCGAGCTGCTTTCCTGGGAGTATCCGCTGCGTGTTGTTGCGTGGGATGGTGTCGATGTAGTTCAGAAACCACGGCTTTCCGTCGTAGGTGCTGCGCTTAAGGGTTATCTCCACGGGCTGTCCGTCCGCCTTGATAAAGCGGCAGGGAAACAGCATCTTGCCCTCGTAAAAGCGTATTCCGCCGTTCCTTGCGGCTTCAAAGTCCTCTGTAAGCGCCGCGCGGATATCCTGCTGCGACATGCTCTGACCCTTTGCGGAAAGGTAGCGCTGAAGTATGGAAACAGGCTTCGGCGGCAGGTTGCAGAATTCCTCCAGCGGCTCTTCGGGTACAGGCTCTGCGTTGTTTTCCTCCGAAGCTTCATACATCGTCTGCTTTGGCGGAGCGTACTCCTCGCTCCTGTGGATAGTTACCATTATCTGCGGCACTCCGCCCAGCACCACGTCCTCCATATCGAGGTAGTCCATCTGTGCCAGCAGCTCCTTCATCTTGAAGCAGCCGTATTTTGAACGGTCGATATTATTGTCGGTCAGCAGCTTGCTCACTGCTGCCATGTGCTGCGGCGTTTCAAACGGGAAATACATCGTCAGCAGCTCATATATCCTGCGCTTGTCCTCGTCGCTGACTGTTTTTCTCGTGACGGGACGGGGCTGCTCCTGCACTGCGTCGCCGTAGAATATCGAGGTCTTTTCAAAGGAGAAGTACAGGCTCTTTCCCCGTGGTGACAGATTTTTTGTGATGATTCCGTTTACAAGGAAGCCGTCGCTGCAGCAGTCAACGGGGAATGTGTACCTCTCCCCGAAAAAGTTCAGGGTATTGTTCTCCTTTGCGTCGGAGAAGCGCTGGAATATCACCTGCTTCATCTCCTGCACGGAAAGACCGTTTCCGAGCACCTTTGTGAGTGCATACAGCGACTGCTGCGACATCTCTATTATATCGTCGTTCAGTATCAGCGAGCTTCTTCCGAAGAAGCTGTCTGCGGGGTGTCCCGTCTGCTGTAAAGTAATGTCCGCTCCCTCCCATGCTTTTATGATGACATATGTGCTGCCGTTGTCGGCAGGGTGCCTGCGCAGCACCTCGGGGAAGTCCTCCGTAAGCTCCGAAAAGCTGCTGTAGCCGAGCTTTTCAAGCGAGTGCCCGTTTGTTGCGAGCCACTCGTAAACTCTGTTTATCCTGTAGATGCCGGGGTCGGGAAACTGCCTTAAGATGCAGCTGTAGATCTCTGTTTTTTTCTCTCGTGTCAAAATTTTTTTCCTTTCTCGGTGCTAATCCCGTAATGTATTAGCTGTAAGTCGATGCCGTGATGTATCATTATCTCACACGGCAGGTTCGATCGTTTCTGTTGTTTCGGTCGTTTCTCCCACAAAATCCTCAAGGTCGTCGACATAGTCGAAATCCTCGACTATCACGTACATTACCTCGTCGGCAAGCTCTGCCTCGGTGTAGTCCTGCATGAACTTTCCGTTTACGTCAAGGCGGAAGCTGTTGAAGCGTGTTTCGTTCGTGAAGCTGAAATCCGTCACAGGTATCCCGAGGAAGCGATATGCGTCGATTATCGTCTTGCATTCCGACGCAAATCTCTCGGGAGATGAGTAGCTGCCGTCGAGGATGACCCTGATGTTTACCTCGTCGTCGGCGGACAGGGAGGCTATGCCTGATTTACGTGCGGCGCCGTCGGGGTTGAGGTCGACCTCGACCTGTATCTCGGCGATGTCTGCGGCATGGCGCAGCTCGTGGTAGCCGCTTTCGTATATCTGTGCGGCGATGGTACGGTTGTTGTATTCCGTCCTGTTTTCGTTGTACGACCTGTCCATCACCACCGCCATCGTGCAGCAGCCGCCTATTATCAGTGCGGAGATGACTATGGCAGGGATATGTATGCGGAACTTTTTACCTGATATCACATGGTATATCAGCAGCTCAAGTCCCAGCAGCACGGCAGCCACGGGGGA